>NZ_JAXAVV010000029.1:0-110028 GCF_033949925.1 Lentzea kristufekii | reverse complement strand
CGTGTGACCATCGAGCGACCATCACTTCTGTGGCAGACAGCGCACATGGTGGCCTACGACCTCGTGAGCCTGCTGGCACTGAAGGAGGGGCAGTGACGCGCAACGGTGGCGATGTCGTCGTCGAGACGCTGGAGGCGCTCGGCGCGCACACGGTGTTCGGCATCCCCGGCCAGCACGCGCTCGGGCTCTTCGACGCGTTGCGCCGGTCCGAGTTGCGGTACGTGGGTTCGCGGACCGAGGTCAACGCCGCCTTCGCCGCCGACGGTCACGCGCGGATCACCGGCTCGGTGACGCCGCTGCTGGTGTCGACCGGTCCTGGTGCGCTGCAGACCCTTGCGGGGCTTCAAGAATCGGCCGCCGCGTCGGCGCCGGTGCTGGGCATCTCGTCCCAGATCCCGGCCGCCGGCCTCGGTGGCGTGCGGGGCGGGTACCTGCACGAGCTGACCGATCAGCTGGCCTCGTTCCGCGACGTGGTCAAGCACGCGCGGGTCGTCCGGCACGCGTCGCAGATCCCGTCGGCATTGGCGGAGGCGTGGGAGATCGCGCTGACCGTGCCGTTCGGGCCGGTGTGGGTGGAGATCCCGCAGGACGTGCTGCTCGGGCCCGCCTCCGTGCCGTCCGTGACGTCCGTGGTCTGGTCGCCGCGTGAACTGCACCCGCGGGCCGAACTCGTCGACGAGGCCGTGCGGTTGCTCAACGGCGCCGACCGGCCCGTGATCCTGGCCGGGGGCGGTGCCCTCGGTGCGTCGGCCGAACTGCTGGAACTGGCGGAGAAGCTGCGGGCGCCGGTCGTGTCGACGTTCGGTGGCAAGGGCAACTTCCCCTGGGAGCACCCGCTTTCCGCGCAGTCGTGGCTGGAGGACTGGCACACCACCGAGTTCCTGGCCGACGCGGACGTGCTGCTCGTCGTCGGGTCGGGGCTGGGTGAGCTGTCGAGCAACTACCGGACGTTCCGGCCGCGCGGCGCCGTGGTCCAGATCGAGGCAGACCTCGGCAAGCTGGAGTCCAACTACCCCGCGCTCGGCATCCACGCCGACGCCCGGCACACCTTGCGCGCGTTGGCCTCCGGCGTGACGGCCCGCGCCGTGGACGGTGCCGCAGAAGAACGGGTGCTGGGGCTGCTGGCGAGTGTCCGGGAACGGTTCTCGGAGCAGGAGCTCGACCTGGAGTGGCAGGTGCTCACCGCGCTGCGGGAGGCGGTGCCGGACGGCACGCCGACCTGCTGGGACATGACGATCCTGGCGTACTGGGCCTGGTCGGCGTGGGATCCGCGCGGTGGTGCGCAGTTCTCCGCCCAGGGTGCCGGCGGGCTCGGCTACGGCTTCCCGGCCGCGCTCGGGGTCGCGGCGGCCGTCGACGGGCCGGTGCTCGCGGTGTCCGGTGACGGCGGCGCGATGTACGGGATCTCGGAGCTCGCGACGGCCGCGCAGCACGGGTCTCGGGTCGTGTGGCTGATCGTCGACGACGGCGGCTACGGCATCCTGCGCGAGTACATGACCGACGCGTTCGGCCAGGCCACCGCCACCGAACTGACCCGCCCGGACTTCGTGGCGCTCGCCGGGGCGTTCGGGGTGCCCGCCACCCGCAGCACCCCCGAGTCGCTGCGCGAGGACCTCGCCAAGGCGTTCGCCGGGGACGGCCCGCACGTGGTCGTGCTGCCCGCGCTGCTGCGCATGTTCGCCCCCACGCACCTGGAGCACACGTGATCGTCGCGAACTTCGTCAACGGCACCTCCGCCACCGCGGAGGAGACCTCACCGCTCGTCGACCCCGCCACCGGCGAGGAGTTCGGCCGTGCGGTCGTCTCCCGGGCAGCCGAGGTCGACGCGGCGGTGCGGGCCGCCGAGGCGGCCTTCCCCGCCTGGTCGCGCACCACGCCCGGCGAACGTCAGCTGACGTTGCTGAAGCTCGCGGACCTCCTGGAGGCGAACGCCTCGGAGATCGCCGACGCGGAGGTCCGCGAGACCGGCAAGATCCGCTCGGTCCTGCTGGACGAGGAGATCCCGCAGTGCGCGGACCAGATCCGGTTCTTCGCCGGTGCGGCACGGGCTCTGGGCACCGCCGCCGCGGGTGAGTACGTGCCCGGCCACACCTCCTACCAGCGGCGCGAGGCGGTCGGGGTGATCGCGCAGATCACGCCGTGGAACTACCCGCTGATGATGGCGGTGTGGAAGATCGCCCCGGCCCTGGCCGCGGGCAACACGGTGGTGCTCAAGCCCGCCGACACCACGCCGTCGTCCACGGTGCTGCTCGCGTCGCTGGCCGCCTCCGTCCTGCCCGCGGGCGTGTTCAACGTCGTGCTGGGCGACCGCGACACCGGCCGGTTGCTGGTCGAGCACCCCGTGCCCGCCATGGTGTCGCTGACCGGCTCCACCCGCGCCGGCGTCGAGGTCGCCCGCGGTGCCGCCGCGACGGTCAAGCGCACGCACCTCGAACTCGGTGGCAACGCGCCGGTCCTGGTGTTCGACGACGTCGACGTGACCGCCGCGGCGGAAGGCGTCGTGGGCGCCGCGTTCTACAACGCGGGGCAGGACTGCACGGCCGCGTCCCGGGTGCTGGTGCACTCGGCCGTGCACGACGAGTTCGTGGCCTCACTGGTGAAAGCCGCGTCGGCGCAGGTTCCCGGCACCGACTTCGGGCCGTTGAACAGCCAGGCCCAGCTGGACCGCGTGCTCGGCCTGCTGTCCCGCACGTCCGGCGTCGTCCACTGTGGAGGGAAGCGGCACGGGTCCTCCGGGTTCTTCCTGGAGCCCACGGTCGTCTCCGGCCTCGGCCAGGACGACGAGCTGGTCCAGGAGGAGGCGTTCGCGCCGCTGATCACCGTGCAGGCGTTCGGTTCCGACGACGAGGCGATCGCTCTGGCCAACGGGGTTCCGCAGGGACTCGCGTCCTCGATCTGGACCCGCGACACCGGCCGGGCAGCGGCACTGACCGCGCGGCTCGACTTCGGCATCGTCTGGGTCAACACGCACGGCCTCGTCGCGGCGGAGATGCCGCACGGCGGGTTCGGCGCCTCGGGTTACGGCAAGGACCTGTCGATGCACGGCCTGGAGGACTACACGCGCGTCAAGCACGTGATGATCGCGCACTGAGCATCGCCCGGTACGGCATCGGGTAGTGCAGCAGGCTCGCCGGGAGGAACGCGGACACCACCCGGATCATCCGGATCCACCGGCGCAGCCTGCGCCCGTCGCGGTCCGTCCACTCCAGACCGAGCTTGGCCCGCAACGCCTCCGGCAGCGTGCCGACGGCGAAGTCCGGCAGCACCTGCGCCGCCACGGGCCGCACCAACGGCCAGAGCGCGCTCGGCACGTGTTCGGCACCCGGCGCCTTGCCGGTCCGCAGCTGGAACGCCTCCAGCAGACCGTCCACCCCGTCGGTGGGCTTCAGCTGGGTGGCGACCACGTCGTCGAGGTACTCCCGCAACGCGGTGAGGTCGCCCGGCATCGTCCTGATGCCGAGCGACTCCCCCGTTTCCCGCCACTCCCGGTACAGCCGTTCCTCGTGGATGGCGGGCAGCCGGGGCCGCAGCAACCGGTACGCCGTGAGCAGCGAGTCGAAGCTGGTGGCGTGCACCCAGCGGAACAACTCCTCGTCCGCGCCGGGAATCCTGGCGTGGGCGCGCACCAGCCGTTCCGCCTCCTGCCCGGCCTGCTCACCACCGAACAACCGCAGCTGCGACGAGGTGATGGTCCTCGTCAGCCGCGCGAACGGATCGGCGCGGTAGCCGTCGCGCACCGCGGCGGCGATGACGGGATGAGCGACCTGCATGAGCACCCCGCGCCCCAGCACCACCAGCTCGAACCGCGTGTACCAGCCCAGCCGCCACGTCACCGACTCAGGTCCCAGCGTCACACCATGATCATTCCCCGAGTCCGGCCACCTCATGAAGATCATCACTCCAAAGAATTACCGGCACTCGTCCGGGATCCGCTCCGGCGGCGGCACGAGTGGAAACCGTTCCGGCACTTGACCTCCAGCTAAGTCGAGCTCCTAGCGTCGGCGGCATGTTCGCGATTCGGCAGTACGAGTTCGGCCCGGCGGAGAACCTGCGCTTCGAGGAGGTCCCCGACCCGGAGCCCGCCGCGGGGCAGGTCCGCGTCACCGTGGCGGCCGCCGGCGTCCACCTGGTCGACACCACGATCCGCAAGGGCGGGTTCGGGCCCGTCGGCTTTCCGATGACGCCGGGGCGTGAGGTCGCGGGAGTCGTGACGGCGCTCGGGGACGGGGTCGAGGCCGAGTGGCTGGGGCGGCGGGTGGTCGTGCACCTCGGCCAGGCGAGCGGCGGCTACGCCGAACTCGCGGTCGCCGGGGTCGGCGCGCTGCACGGTCTGCCCGACGACGTGTCGTTCGAGGCGGCCGTCGCGATGATCGGCACCGGCCGCACGGCCGTCGGGGTGCTCGACGCCGCGAAGCTCACGAAGGACGACGTGGTGCTCGTGACGTCGGCGGCCGGTGGCATGGGCGCGTTGTTCGTGCAGGAGGCGCGCAACGTCGGCGCGCAGGTCATCGGGCTCGCGAGCGGAGAGAAGCTCGACCTCGTCATGGACAACGGCGCGGACGCCGCCATCGACTACACCCGGCCCGGCTGGGCGGACGGCCTCAAGGACATGACCGTGGTGCTGGACGGCGTCGGCGGTGAGGCCGGGGCGCAGGCGCTGAAGACGCTGGGACCTGGTGGGCGGCAGATCATCTACGGGTGGGCGTCCGGGACCGCGACCCCGATCAGCACGGAGACGTTGTTCGCCAACAGTCTCACCGCGACCGTCGCGCTCGGGCCCGGCCTGATGCGGCGCGGGCTGCGGGTGCTGGAGGACGAGGCGATGGCCGGGCTGGCCAGCGGGCGGTTCGCGCCGCTGGTGCACCCGCAGTTCGCGCTGGAGGACGCGGCCGCGGCGCACGTGGCGCTGGAAACCCGTGCCACGGCGGGAAAAGTCGTGCTCAAGCCGTGAGAAAAGGGGCCACGTCCGTCCAGCGGAAGTGGCCCCTCGTCTCCTCGGTCACGCCTGTACCGGCACCTCGACGAACTTCTTGCCCGCGAAGTTCTCGACCACCACGGACTTCACGTCCTTGGGGTCGACCAGCGCGGAACCGTCCAGGTTCGTGCCCTCGGCGGCGCCCTTCTTGGACACCACCCAGGAGCCCGCCTCCTGGCGGCTGCCGTCCTTCGAGACGACGAAGATCCGGCACTTCTCGCCTTCGGGAATGCCGTTGATCGCCATGTTCGTGCGGACCCATCCGGCGGCGGGGACGACCTTCACGGTCATCGACGCCTTGGTCGCCGGGTCGGTGAACGTGGCGAGCCTGGTGCCCGCCGGGTCCGGTGCCACCGTCGGGGTGGGAAGGGCCGTCACATCGGGTGACGTGGCCTTACCGACGAAGACACCGGCACCGAGCACCACCGCGGCCACGACGGCCGCCGCGGCACCGAGCGCGAACTGACGACGCCGTGCGACGCCGCCGCGTTCGGAACGCACCTGGCGCAGGGTGCGCTGCAACAACAGATCGCCGCCCTCGGGCGGCCCGTCCAGCATGGCCTCCGGCGGCACCTCGCCGAGGAAGGCCTCCATGTCGCGGAGCTCTTCGAGTTCACGCGCGCACTCGGGGCAGGACGCCAGGTGCTCGTCCATCTCACGCACCTCCTGCTCGTCCAGTGCCCCTAGAACGTAGGCACCGAGCAGTTGCGGGTCGTGCTGCGTGGTCATCCAGCCACCCCCTTCAGTGCGACCTTCTGACCTCCGAAGGTCTCCCTCAAGGCTCGCAACGCGTAATACGATCTGGATTTCACTGTGCCAGGTGGCACCCCGAGCGCTTCCGCCGCCTCCGTCACGCTGCGGCCGCGGAAGTAGATCTCCATCAGCACGTCGCGGTGGTCGGAGGACAGCCTGTCGAGCGCTTCGAGCACCACCACCGAGTCGACGACCTGGTCAGCGTGGTCGCGCTCGATCGGTGGCGTCGCCGGAGACTCCGCCACCTCCTGAGGACGCGCGGCCTTCGCACGAACCCTGTCGGTGACGATGTTGCGCGCCACCGTCAGCAACCAGCCACGCACCGATCCCTTGCCGTTCACGAGGGCGTCGGGATGGCGCCACGCTCGGACCAAGGTCTCCTGGACCACGTCCTCGGCAGCCGCCCGATCGCCGGTCAGCCGCGTCGCGTACGCCAGAAGCGCCCGGCCGTGCTCCTCGTAGAGCGATCGGATCAGTGCCTCGTCGGCCGCGGTCTCCCGTTTGCGGGAGAACAAAGCCGCCATCCACCCACTCCTCCCCGCCCGCGAACACCTCTGCGGGCGTCCTGTTCAAGACCTCAGCCGACACACGAGCGACAGAGAGCTTCGGTTCAACGGCTTTCCACTGAAAAATTTGGAATGCCGGATGTTAGCGGGAACGGTTGAGGTGTCCGACCAGCTCCGCCATCTGGTCCTGCGACATCGCGTTGATGTACATCCCGTGGTCGGTCGCCGGATCACGCAGCTCCTCCTCGAAGCTGTCGATCGCGAACGGGCGGCCTTCGGGGATGTCGTAGCCCACGGTGATGTGCAGGCGCGGGATCGGGAACGTCTTGGCCGGGCACATGCCGCCGGCCAGCGGGAACACCACGTGCGTGCGGTGCGAGGCGCTGTCGGTGTTGTTGCCGTCCCAGCAGCTGCCGAAGTCGAAGCTGCGCAACGTGGTCGCGCTTCCGCACAGCGGGTACTTCGTCGTGTAGCGGTCCGGCCGGTCCGAGCAGCTCCACCGGGCGCGCGTGTTCGGGCCGTGGCCGTTGGACAACGCCGACGGATCGCCGGTGATCAGGCGCAGGAACCGGGGCATCGGCAGGACGTCGCTCACGGGGTTGCCGCCGTACCGGATCTCCACGCTCTTCGGCCGGAGCACCTCGCCGGTGTTGCCGTGCAGGCCGCCACCGTCCGCGTGCTCGTCGTGCCCCACGCCGTCGGTGAGGCGCAGCACGGGCCAGTAGTAGGTCGAGAGATCGTTCTTCTCGCACGTGGTGGTCGCGGCCGCGAGGGACTCGTCGGTCGACTGGGCGTCGGCCGACCTGTTGCCGACGTACTCGTGCGTGTGGTGGGCGCCGAACGGGATGCCGGGCGAGACGACGGGGTTGTCCGCGTTGAGGTGGCGGTCCTCGTTCGCACCACACCGGATGACGACGTTCGGCGTCTTCGGGTCGGTGAGCACCTGGTCGAGTTCGCTGACGTACTGGTCGGCGGACGGCGCGCCGCTGGACGTGCCGCGCAGCAGCACCGCGGATCCCGTGACGACGAGGAGCGCGACCACCGCGACCGCGAAGGTCACCGGCTTGTTCCGGGCCACGTCCACAGCCTGCCAATCCGTCCGGGCAAACCAAAGTGTGCCGTCTCAGTACGACCGGCACTTCCGGGCACGACGATAGCCCGGCACGTCACGTGGCCGACGCGGGCGGGGACTCGGGGCCGTGGCGTTGCTCCGCGACCCGAGTCCCGCTCCTGCGCTAACTGGCGGTCACCAGCGGCCGGCGGTCGTGGTCGACCACGCTGACCCCGGTCACGTCCCCCGCCCGCACCAGCGCGGACCCGGCCAAGGTCACCTCACCGCCGTGCGCCCTCCACGAGCCGGCGGTGAACGTCCGTCCGTCCTTCGTGTGCACGACCAGCCAGCAGGCTTCCCCGTCCTGCATGCCGTCGACGGTCGCGACCAGCTTCAAGCCACCTTCGGTGTCGGTGACCTGCACGGCCATCCGCGCACCCGCCGGCGAGGTCCCCTGCAGGAGCGCGTCGGCGTTCCCGGTGCCACCGACCCCCATTCCCTGACCCAGCCAGACGCCCCCAGCGAGCACTCCGGCGACAACAAGGGTCGACGACAAGGCCGTGATGCGCCCACGGCGGCGCACGGCCTGATCTCTCTCTTCGCGGACCGTGCCCAGCGTGCGCTGGAGCAGGTGGTCCATGTCCGGCGGAGGCCCGTCGAGCGCGGCCTCCGGTGGCAGTTCTTCCATCAGCATGTCGTTCTCGTTCAACTCGTTGGTGCCCAGGACGTTCGGTGCCATGCGCTGGCGGACGCGGCAATGGACACGGTTACGCGGAACGATGCACTCAAATTTCTCCTTCTCCAGCCCCGCTTGCGGCGGTGACCAACACCCTCAGAACGAGCCTGCGAGGAAGTTGGTTCAACGCAGATACAACGACGTTGTGCAGCCCACACGAAATGGTTGACCTGGGGCTCTACCAGCTCCTAGGCTCTCATATATGATGTATGACCGGCCGGGAGTCCTTCCGGCGTCCCGGACGGACTTCGTTCTGGAATCGATCAAAGAAGCGATTCTTTATGGAAAGCTGAAACCCGGTCAGGCGCTCGTCGAAACCGATCTCGCCGCGACGCTCAACGTCTCGAAGACGCCCGTGCGCGAGGCGCTCAAGACTCTCGCCGGGTCGGGGCTCGTGGTGATGAGCCCGTACAAGGGCGCCACGGTCCGCACGGTCGACGCGGAGATGGCCGCGTCCGTCTACGACGTGCGGCTGTTGCTGGAACCGGAGGCGCTGCGCCGTTCCGTCGAGCTGGGAGCGGACTTCACCGAGGCGAGGTCAGCCCTGGAGGAGGTCCTCGACCTGGCCCAACGGAGTTTGACTCAGCGCAGCCTGGCCAACCGCCGTTTCCACCGCGCGCTCTACGCCGGGTGCGGCAACCCGTTGCTGGTCGGGATCCTCGACGGGCTGCGCGACCAGGCCGCGCTGATCACCGTCGCCGGCTGGGGCATCCGTCCCACCTGGGACGCCGAGGCGGCCGAGCACCGGGCGATCCTCGTCGCCGCCGAGGAGGGCTTCGGCGACGCCGCGGCCGATCTGTTGCGCCGCCACATCCAGACTTTCGCCGATCGAGTGGTCGAGGAGCTTCCCGATGTCGTTCGATGACCTGTCCGAACAGCTGGCTTCCGTGGTGGCGATCACCGTCACACCGTTCGGCGCGGACGGGGCGATCGACGAGAAGAACTACGCCGCGGTCGTGGACCGGATGGTCGAGGGCGGGATCTCGGTCGTGACGCCGAACGGCAACACGAGCGAGTTCTACACGTTGTCCTCCGCCGAGACCGAGCGCGCGCTGCAGATCACCGTGGACGCCGTCGGGGACCGCGCGGCGATCGTCGCCGGGGTCGGGCACGACGTGTCGTCCGCCGTGGCCGCCGCCCGGTTCGCAGACCGGGCCGGTGCTCGCGGGATCATGATCCACCAGCCGGTGCACCCGTACGTCTCGCTGGACGGGTGGGTCGACTACCACCGGGCGATCGCCTCGGCGGTGCCCGAGCTGAGCGTGGTCCTGTACGTGCGGAACCCGCGCATCGGCGGTGCGCAGATCGCGGCACTGGCGGACGCGTGCCCGAACGTCGTCGGCGTGAAGTACGCGGTGCCGGATCCGGTGCGGTTCGCCTCGGTCGCCCGGGACGCCGGGCTCGAGCGGCTGACGTGGATCGCGGGGCTGGCCGAGCTGTCGGCGCCGGGGTACTTCGCGGTCGGGGCCACCGGGTTCACGTCCGGGCTGGCGAACGTCGCGCCGGAGCTGTCGGTGCAGATGTTCCGGTGCCTGCGGGCACGCGAGTTCGGTGCGGCGATGGAGTTCTGGGAGTTCATCCGGAAGTTCGAGGAGCTGCGGGCGGACGGTGAGTCGGCGAACAACGTGTCCGTGGTCAAGGAAGCGCTGGCACAGCTCGGTTTGTGCCGCCGGGACGTGCGTCCGCCCGCTTCGGTGTTGCCGGAGGCCGATCGTTCCGCCGTGGGCGTGCTGCTGGACTCGTGGAGCCTGCTGTGACGTCTGCCCGGAAGAAGCTGCGCAGCGCGGAGTGGTTCGAGGGCGAGGGGCTGCGGGCGTTCTCGCACAACGCCCGCATGAGGCAGCTCGGCATGAACCCCTCCGAGCACCTCGGCAAGCCGGTCATCGCGATCCTGAACACGTGGAGCGGCATCAACCCGTGCCACATGCACCTGCGCGAACGGGCGCAGCAGGTCGAGCGCGGGGTGTGGGAGGCGGGCGGATACCCGGTGGAGTTCCCGGTCTCCACGCTGTCGGAGACGTATCAGAAGCCGACTCCGATGATGTACCGGAACATGCTGTCGATGGAGACCGAGGAGATCCTCCGCTCCTATCCCGTCGACGGCTGCGTGCTGATGGGTGGCTGCGACAAGACGACCCCGGCGTTGCTGATGGGCGCGGCGTCCGCCGGCCTGCCCGCGGTCTTCGTGCCGGCCGGGCCGATGCTGCGCGGCCACTGGCGGGGCGAGAAGCTCGCGTCCGGCACGGACATGTGGCGGTTCTGGGACGAGAAGCGGGCGGGCACGATCTCGTCCTCCGACTGGTCCGAGATCCAGTCCGGGCTGGCCCGCTCCCCCGGCACGTGCATGACGATGGGCACGGCCTCGACCATGACGGCCGCCGCGGAGGCGCTGGGGCTGACGTTGCCGGGGGCGTCGTCGATCCCGGCCGTCGACTCGGCGCACCACCGGATGGCGGCCGCGTCGGGCATGCGCGTGGTCGAGATGGTGCGCGAAGGGCTGACGATCGGCGACGTGCTGTCGGCGGAGGCCTACGAGGACGCCATCCGGACCGTGCTGGCGCTGGGCGGGTCCACGAACTCGTACATCCACCTGATCGCGATGGCAGGGCGGTCGCAGATCCCGTTGTCGCTGGACGACTTCGACCGGTTGTCGCGCGAGGTGCCCGTGCTGGCCTCGGTGCAGCCCGCCGGATCGCACCTGATGGAGGACTTCTACTACGCGGGCGGGCTGCGCGGACTGCTGTCGCGGTTGCGGGAGTCGTTGCACCTCGAGCGGATCACGGTGACCGGGCGGACGTTCGGCGAGGACCTCGAAGGCGCCGAGGTGTACGACTCCTCGGTGATCCGCCCGGTGGACGATCCGATCTCCGCCGAGGGCGGGCTGGCTGTGCTGCGGGGCAATCTGGCTCCTGACGGTGCGGTGATCAAGTACGTGGCGGCTGATCCCGCGTTGTGGCGGCACACCGGGCCCGCCGTGGTCTTCCACGGCTACAAGGATCTGCAGGCACGCATCAACGACCCTTCTCTGGACGTGACGAAGGATTCGGTGATCGTGCTGGCGGGTGGCGGACCGAAGGGCGGGCCCGGCATGCCGGAATACGGGATGCTGCCCATCCCGGACAAGCTGCTGCACGAGGGTGTCCGGGACATGGTGCGCGTGTCCGACGCGCGGATGAGCGGAACTTCTTACGGCGCATGCGTTCTGCACGTGGCGCCGGAAGCCCACGTCGGCGGGCCGCTGGCGTTGGTGCGGGACGGCGACCTCGTGACGCTGGACGTCGAGGCGCGGGTGTTGCGCGTGGAGATCTCCGACGAGGAGATGACGCGTCGCCGGGACGCGTGGACGCCGCCGCCCGCGAAGTTCGAACGCGGGTACGGCGCTTTGTACTACGAGCACATCACGCAGGCCGACGAGGGCTGCGACTTCGAGTTCCTGTCACGCCCCGGAACGAATCCGGAGCCCAACGCGCGCTGAGTCCTACTTGGACTCGATGCGGCCCTGTTCGACGGTCACGTCCTGCCAGTCGGCGGTTCCGAGCAGCTGACCGCGCAGGTAGGCCGTGGTCAGCTGCTGCACGACCGCGACCCGTTCGGGGCTCTCGTCCGTGGTCTCGGCGACGTCGTAGCCGGAGACACCGCCGAACCCGTGCTCCGCACCGAACAGCGTGAGCAGGTCCTTCGGGCCGGGCGCGAGGTGGTACGGATCGGCGTGCCAGTCCGGGCCCATGGTGGTCAGGTGCGCGGAGGCGTCCGCGTCGCCGGCCACCACGAGGGCGGGCGCGGTCATCTCGCTGAAGTCCGTGGTCTGCATGAAGGAGTAGTTCTCCTTCACCACGTCGGTGACCGCGTCGCCGCGGCCGGTCGAGCCGAGCAGCACGCCCGCCTTGATCCGGTCGTCCCTCAGGCTCACGCCCTCGGTCCTCATGCCCAGCAGCAGGCTCGCGGTGTGGCCTCCCATCGAGTGACCGACGACCGCGATCTTCGTGCGGTCGAGGCGGTTCTGCAGCTGCGGCACGGCCTTCTCGATCTCGTCGAGCCGGTCGATGACGTGCGACATGTCCTCGGCGCGCTCCCGCCAGAACATCGGCGCGCCGGGGGTGGTGGCGGGCAGGTTCACCGACCTGCTGCTCAGGTGCGTGGGCTGCAGGACGACGAAGCCCTGCTCGGCCCAGTGGTTCGCGAGCGGCGCGTAGCCGTTCAGCGAGGACAGGTGGTTCGAGTAGCCCTGCCCGTGCGACAGCAGCAGGATCGGCAGGCCGGTGCCCTCGGTCGGCGCGGAGACCTTCAGCTGCAGGTCAACGGGCCTGCCGGGGATTTCGAGCACGACAGGGCTCACCGTGAAGACGGTCATGGGTTTCCCTTCGAGTACAGTCCACTCAAGCGGAGCGACGTTCCGGAACGATACGGAGCACTGTTCCGCTTTGTCAACCGACCGCTCGGGAAGGAGCGCGCGTGCCACCACGCAAGCGAGCCGACGCCGTGCGCAACGAGCAGACGCTGCTCGCCGCCGCGGCCGAGGTGTTCGTCAGGTCGGGCGTCGACGCGCCGATCCGCGAGATCGCCGCCGAAGCCGGGGTCGGCATGGGCACGATCTACCGCCACTTCCCCACCCGCGCGGACCTCGTCGTGGCCGTCTACCGGCACCAGGTCGAGGCCTGCGCGGAGGCCGGCCCCGCCCTGCTGTCCACAGAGGACTCCCCTGCCGCCGCGCTGCGCAAGTGGATCGACCTGTTCGTGGACTTCCTGGTGACCAAGCACGGGCTCGCCGGCGCGATGCAGTCGGACAGCAGCGGCTTCGCGTCGTTGCACGCGTACTTCCTCGACCGGCTCGGACCGGTGTGCGGCTCGCTGCTCGACGCGGCGGCCGACGCCGGCGAGATCCGCGCCGACGTGCGGCCGTTCGAGTTGATGCGCGGGATCGGCAACCTGTGCATCGGACGGGACGACGACCCGCGCTACGACCCGCGGCGGCTGATCAGCCTGCTACTCGACGGGCTTTCGCGCCAGCAATGAACGTGCGGCCACTGCCGCCCCGTCGGTGCGGATCATGCCCGCCGCGGTGGCCGCGCGGTCGCGGGTCCCGGGAGCCAGCGCCGTCGCGAGCGCGGCCGACAGCGACTCGAAGGACGGCACCGGTCCGTCGTGGGCCGCGCCGACGCCCAGCTCGGCCACCCGGCGGGCCCAGAACGGCTGGTCCACGATCTGCGGCACCACCACCTGCGGCGCACCGGCGCGGGCCGCGGTCGTCGTGGTGCCCCCGCCGCCGTGGTGGACGACGGCGGCCACACGGCGGAACAACGCCTGCTGGTTGACCTCGCCGACGACGAAGCAGTCGTCGCTCTCATCGATCTGGGCCAGACCGGCCCACCCTCGCGCCAGGAGCACCCGGCGCCCCTGCGCACGCACCGCGTCGACGACGACCTGGCCGATGTCCGCCGAGGCGTGCATGGGCATGCTGCCGAAGCCGACGTACACCGGTGGCTCGCCGGCGTCGAGGAAGCCCACGAGTTCGGGCGCGAGCGGGCGAACGTCCGGCAGGATCCACGCGCCGGTCTGCTCGACCTCCAGGTTCGTCAGCTCCGGCACCGGCCAGAGCAGCGGATCCGCCGCCAGCAGCAACGTGCCGGAGTAGACGTGGTCGCGGACGTTGTCCACCGGCGGCATGCCGAGCTCCGCCCGGTGCGCGTTCAACGCCGGTCGGTACATCGCGTTCACGTTCTCCGCGTCGATGTCCCACAGCACCCGGTTGTCCATCTCGTCCGGCGGCAAGGGCCTGCCCGGCCGTTGCGACGGCTTGCGGTGCGGCGACGGCAGCGAGATGTCGTGGAACGACGCGAGCACGTGGCGCAGGCCCAGGTGCTCGGCCACCGACCGCGCGCCCGCGGGCATCATCCCGCTCGCCACCAGCACGTCAGCGCCTTCGGCCGCGGCGGCGACCGGGCCGAACCACTCGCCGACCAGCGCGGCCGCGACGGTCGCGGGATCCGGCCGCGCGCTCGTCACCAGTTCGCGCACCGACTGTCCGAACGCGACGAACGGCACGCCGTGGGCGTCCAGCCTGGACACGAACTCCTCGTCCGGCGGCACGCACACCACCGCCTCCGCGCCGAGGTCCCGCACCGCCACCGCCAGCGCGATCAGCGGTTCGACATCTCCGCGCGACCCGAAACCTGCAAGAACAACACGCACTTCGAGACTCCCCAGTTCGCCCGGTTCCCGGCTACGGCGGGGAATTCTGCGTGACGAACGGGGTCTTGCCGCAAGTCCCCCCGTGCGCTATATGTTGAAGTGGGAAGACCCCCGGATGCGGATCCGGGGGTCTTCCGTTGTTCTCGGACTGGTTCGCCGGAACTAGTTCAGCGCGACCTTCAGGATCCTCGTGTTGCTGTTGCCCGCGGTGGAGTCCTTGTCCCCGTTGGAGGTCGTGACCCACAGCGACCCGTCCGGCGCGGGCTCCGGGGTGCGGAGCCGGCCGTAGGTGCCCTGGAAGTGCGACGTCGTGGCGCCGACCGACGAGCCGCTGATCTGCATGCGGTACAGGCGTTCACCGCGCAGCGCGGCGAGGAACAGCACGTCGTTCACGATCGCGAGACCGGACGGGGACGCGGAACCGACCGGGAAGGTCTTCTTCGGTGCCACGTAACCGCCGCAGGAGCCCGACGTGCCCTCGCAGGACGGCCAGCCGTAGTTGCCGCCCTTCTGCAGCAGGTTGACCTCGTCCATGTTCGAGTTGCCGAGCTCCGCCTGCCACAGGCGGCCCTGCGAGTCCACGGCGAGGCCTTGGACGTTGCGGTGGCCCAACGTCCAGACGTAGCGGGCGTTGCCGCCCTCGGCGAAGAACGGGTTGTCGGACGGCGCCGAGCCGTCCGGGTTCAGGCGCAGCACCTTGCCGCCCAGGTTCTGCCTGTTCTGCGCGTTGGCGCCGTTCTGGCCGTCGCCGGTGCCCGCGTAGAGCTTGCCGTCGGCACCGAAGCGCAGGCGCCCGCCGTTGTGGAACTTGTTGCGCGGGATGCCGGTCAGCAGCGTCTTCCAGCCGGTGAGGGAGTTGCCCTCGATCTTCGCGCGCACGATCCGGTTGTCGCCGGAAGCCGTGTGGTAGACGTAGATCAGGCCGTCCGAGGCGAACGCGGGCGACAGCTCGATGCCCAGCAGGCCGCCCTCGCCGTTCGTGCCGGAGACTCCGGGAACCCTGCCCAGCGTGGTCTTCGCGCCGGACGGGGTGATCCTGACGATGTCCTGCGCGTCGCGGCGCGAGTAGATCCCGGAGCCGTCGGGCAGGAACGCGAGGCCCCACGGCACGTCGTTGTCGGTCGCGATCTGCGTGACGGCACCGACCTGGTCGCCGCCGGAGCGGGTCTTCACGGTCAGCGCGTTCGAGGCCGGCGAGGCGTTGCCGACGGCGTCGAAGGCCTTGACGGTGAAGGTGTACTCGGTGTTCGCGCTGCGGCCGCCGATCGTCGCGGACGTGCCGGTCGCGTCACCTGCCTTGGTCGCGCCGGTGTAGATCTCGTAGCGGGTCACGCCGACGTTGTCGGTCGACGGGTCCCAGGCCAGCGACACCGAGTTCGCCGTGACGCCCGTGGACCGCAGGTTCTTCGGCGCGGTCGGCGGCGTCGGATCCTCCTGGGCCGGCGGGGTCTTGAACTCCGCGGTGTTGGAGGCCTGCGAGATGTTGCCCGCGGCGTCCTTCGCGTTGACGTAGAAGCCGTACGTGGTGTTCGGCTTCAGGCCCGTCATCGTGGTGGAGGCCGGTGTGGCGGGCACGGACTTCACGAACTGGCCCAGGTTGTAGATCTCGTACGACGTCACCGCGACGTTGTCCGTCGACGGCGTCCACGTCAGCTTCGCCGAGTCCGGCCGGACGTCCGACGCGACGAGGTTCGCGGGCGCGCTCGGCGGCTCGGCGTCGGCAGGGCCCGTGCTGCCGAAGACCTGGAACTCCTGCAGGGAGTAGCCGTACGACGTGCCGGTGCGGCAGCGCGTGGTGCCGAGGACGCGGACGTAACGGCCGCGGCCGGTGACCGTCAGGTCCTCGACGCCACCCTTGCCGTCGGTGGTGGTGTGGATCGCGGTCCACGTCGAGTCGTTGTCCGAGGTCTCGACGCGATAGGCCTTGGCGCACGAGAGATCCCACTGCAGCCGGACCCGGCTGATGGTCGCGGACGCGCCGAGGTCGACGCGGATCCACGCCGGGTCGGTGTTCGACTTGCTCGCCCAGCGCGTCGCGGAGTTGCCGTCGACGGCGTTGCGCGGCGCGTAGTTCGCGCCGCCGGACGCCGAATCGGTCGCCGGTTTGCCCTGGGACAGCAGGACATCCGCGGCGGCGGCTGGGGGTGCGGCGGAGACGAGCGAACTCAGCGCCACTGCGAGTGCGGTGGCCAGGATGCCGGTTCTCGCCGGCGACCGCCGTGAACGGGGTGCCACAGGAGCCTCCCACTTTCATCTGGGAACGGGGTGTGCGGCGGCGGCATTGCGTTCGGACCGGCGGCGGGTGTACGAGTGTTACAGAAAAACCGTAAACGTTTTCGTGCGCGAGGTCCAGAGTCAGTTAGGGAGCCACGAGATGCGCTGGACAAGGAAGTTACAGCTCGTCATTCCCACCCTGTTGGCCGTCACGGCGTGCGGTGCGCCGCAAGTCCCGCAGCCGCAGAACGCACCCACGTCCGTCCCGGAGAAGCCGTCGAAACCCGTCGAGCTCAACGTGCTCGACGTGGCCGGCAACCTGCAGCTCACGCAGGGCATGATCGACGAATTCGTCCGGACGCACCCCGACGTCGTGACCAAGGTGAACGCCACCAAGGCGACCGCGCCGGACATGCCGGGCAAGCTCAAGGCGGAGCAGAACTCGGGCACCTCGCAGACCCATCTGGTGCTCACCGGAACCGACGGACTGGCGAGCGTCGTGGAGCAGGAACTCGTCCACGCGCTGCTCCCCGAATATTCGGCGAGGCTGCCGAAGCTGGAGGAGGTGTACCTTCCCGCCGCCCACGAGATGCAGAAGCTCGCGCAGAACCAGGGCGTCGCGATCACGTACTACCCGGCGGGCCCGTTGCTGGAGTACGACCCGGCGAAGGTGCCCACGCCACCCGCGTCCCCGGCCGCACTGCTGGAGTGGGCCAAAGCGCATCCAGGCAGGTTCCAGTACGCGCGGCCCGCGAACTCCGGACCCGGCCGCACGTTCCTCATGGGACTGCCGTACCTGTTGGGAGACAAGGACCCGAAGGACCCGGAGAACGGCTGGGACAGGACCTGGGCGTACCTGAAGGAACTCGGTCAGTACGTCGAGGGCTACCCCGGTGGCACGACCGACGTCATGAAGAACCTCGCGAACGGCACGTCGTGGATGGTCGCCTCGACCACCGGCTGGGACATCAACCCGCGCGTGCTCGGCTCGGTGCCGGAGGGCATGAAGATCGCGACGTTCAAAGACTTCCACTGGGTCACCGACGCGCACTACGCCGTGATCCCCAAAGGCGTCTCCGCGGACGTGCTGTCGGCGAACCTCGCGCTGATCAGGTTCATGCTGGAACCGCAGCAGCAGGCCAAGGCCTACGACAAGGGCTACTTCTACCCCGGCCCGGCGGTCAAGGGCGTCACGCTCGACATGGCGCCGAAGGAGTCGCGGGACGCCATAGCGAGGTACGGCCGCGCCGAGTACGACCGGCTGATCGAGGAACGCCCCAAGGAGCAGTCGCTGCCGGCCGCGCAGCAGGTGAAGGCGTTCCAGCGGTGGGACAGGGAGATCGGCCGGAAATGAGGTTCGCGGAGCTGCACCTCGACCACGTGCGACGGGCGTTCGGCGACACCGTCGCGTTGCAGGGCATGGATCTGACGATCAAGGCCGGCGAGTTCGTCGCGCTGCTCGGGCCGTCGGGGTGCGGGAAGTCGACGGCGCTCAACTGCCTGGCCGGACTCCTGCCGCTCACCGGCGGGCGGATCACGATGGACGGCAGGCGGATCGACGACCTGCCACCGGAGAAACGCGGGTTCGGGATGGTGTTCCAGAACTACGCGCTGTTCCCGCACATGTCGGTGCGGCGCAACATCGGGTTCGGGCTGTCGATGCGGAAGGTGCCCAGGGCCGAGCTGAACCGGCGCGTGGACGAGGCCGTGCGGCTCGTGCGGCTGGAGGAGCACCAGCACAGGTTCCCGGCCCAGCTGAGCGGCGGCCAGCAGCAGCGGGTGGCGATCGCCCGCGCGATCGTGCTGGAACCGCCGCTGGTGCTGATGGACGAACCACTGTCCAACCTGGACGCGGCGCTGCGGCTGGAGATGCGCACGGAGATCCGCCGGCTGCACCAGTCGCTCGGGCTCACCACCGTCTACGTCACGCACGACCAGGAGGAGGCGCTGGCCCTCGCCGACCGTCTCGTGGTCCTGCGCCTGGGCGAGGTGCAGCAGGCCGGGTCACCGGAGGAGGTCTACGCGCATCCGGCGAACCGGTATGTGGCCGGGTTCATGGGCTACCGCACCATGATCCCGGTGACCGTGGCCGGCCAGGGCTCCGAGCACGTGACCGTCCACACCGCAGACGGCGTCGAACTCGTTGGCGTCAAACGGGAAGAGCTCGGGTCGCAGGCCGTGGCGGCGGTACGGCCCGAGGACTTCGTCGTGGCAGGAGCGGGCAAGAACGCACTAGAAGCCGTGGTCGAGGTCGTCGAGTACCACGGGCGCGAGCAGGCCGTGGAAGCCAGGCTGCGCAACGGCGATCCGTTGCACATCCGCACGAACTCGCGGCTGGCCCCTGGCGACACGATCACGGTGACGGTGCCGGTCGAACGCGTGCTGGTGTTCTCGTGACGGCCGCGCTGAAGCACCGGCTCGCCGAGAGGGGCGTCGACCGCGTGCTGTGGCTGCTGGTGCCGGGCGTGGTGTTCGTGGCGCTGCTGTTCGTCTACCCGTTCCTGTACGGGCTGCAACTCTCGTTCCAGCCCGGGGACGGCGGCAACCCGTTCCAGAACTACCTCACCTTCTTCCAGGACGACTACCTGGCGGACACGGTCTGGATCACGCTGCGGCTCGGACTGCCCGCGGCGCTGGTCAACGTGCTGGCGGCCGTCCCGATCGCGTTCCGGCTGCGCGGGCGGTTCCGGGGCAAGCGAACGCTGACGACGGTGCTGGTCGTCCCGATCACGCTCGGCACCGTGCTGACGGCGGAGGGCCTGCTCGCGTTCCTCGGGCCGGCCGGCTGGTTCAACCGCGTCTGGCTGGCGCTCGGCGCCGACGAGCCGGCGAGGCTGACGCACAACTACTGGGGCGTGCTGTTCAGCCTCGTCATCACCGGGTTCCCGTTCGCGTTCCTGCTGACGCTGTCGTACCTCTCCGGCATCGACCCGACGCTGGAACAGGCGGCGGCGACGCTGGGCGCGTCGCGGCGGCAGCGGTTCCGGAGGATCACCATGCCGCTGCTGGCACCGGGACTCGCCGTCACGTTCTGCCTGAGCTTCGTGCTGGCGTTCAGCGTGTTCCCCAGCGCGGTGATGGTCGGCGACCCCGCCGGCGAGACGCACGTGATGTCGATCGCCGCGTACGAGACCGCGTTGCGGGACAACGACTTCGCGCTCGGATCGGCGATCGCGGTCTTGATGGCGCTGGTGATGCTGGCCGTCGTCGGCGTCGTGCTGATCTGGCGCACGACCCTGTACCGCGGCGCGACGGGAGGCAAGGGATGAGGCTCGCTGCCCGCCCGGTGGTGTGGCTGACCTGGGGTGCGCTGATCTTCTTCCTGGTCGGCCTGGCCGGCGTCGTCGGCGCGGTCGTCACGAACTCGTTCGCCGAGACGTGGTTCGGCACCTGGCTCCCGGACGGCTACACCGGCAAGTGGTACGGCGAGGCGTGGCGCGACTACCGGCTGCTGGACGTGCTGGTCGTGACGTTCCAGGTCGCCCTGTCGGTCGTGGCCGTCTCGGTGGTCGTCGGGGTTCCCACGGCCTATGTGCTGGCACGCCGCGACTTCCCCGGCAAGAAGCTGCTCACCGTCCTGTTCCTGCTGCCGATCCTGATGCCTCCGATGACGTACGGCATCCCGCTCGCGACGGTGCTCTACAAGTTCCAGCTCGCGGGCAGCACGGCCGGCGTGATCGCGGCGAACCTCGTGCCGGCCGTGCCGTTCGTCGTGCTGACGATGACGCCGTTCATCGAGCAGATCGACACGAAGATCGAGTCGGCGGCGCGGATGTGCGGCGCCTCCACGTTCGCGATCTTCACCCGCGTGCTGGCACCGCTGCTCGTGCCGGGCGTCCTCGCGGCGTCGATCCTGGTGCTGGTGCGGACGGTCGGCATGTTCGAGCTGACGTTCCTCACGGCGGGCCCGACCAGCCAGACCCTGGTCGTGTCGCTGTACGAGGCCATGTCGTCGGCGGGCATCCGGCCCCAGCAGATGGTCGACTCGATGGCAGTGATCTACACGGGATCGATGCTCGTGCTGCTCGTGATCGCCCTCCGATTCGTGAATCCGACTCAGCTCGTGACCCGCCTCGACGACCGGCTCGACACCTGACCCGTCATGATTGGTTCAACCGGCTGGTGAGGGTGAGGTACAAGTGGCAGTCACGATCCGCGACGTGGCACGCAGGGCACACGTGTCGGTCGCCACCGTTTCGCGTGCGCTGACGTCCCCGGAGCTCGTGCGCCCGGAGACCAGGACGCGCGTGCTGGCTGCCGCGACCGAGCTCGGCTACCAGCCCAACAGGGCGGCTCGCGGGCTGATCACGGGCAAGACGGGCAACATCGGCATCGTCGTACCGGACCTCGACAACCCGTTCTTCACCGGCGTGCTCAAGGCCGTGCAGGCACGGGCGATGCAGGCCGACTACGCGGTGTTCGTGGCGGACAGCGACGAGGACCCGGTCGCCGAGGCCAAGCTCGTGCACGCGATGGCGAAACAGGTCGACGGCGTCGTGCTGTGCGCGCCGGGCCTGGAGGACTCGCAGGTCTACGAGGTGGCGGGCGCGACGTCGCTGGTGCTGCTGAACCGGCGCCTGCCCGGCGTGCCCGCCGCGCTGATGGACTCGGCGGGTGGCATGCACGCCGTCATCGACCACCTCGTCGCGCTGGGGCACCACCGCGTCGCCTACCTCAACGGGCCGCGCACCTCCTGGTCCAACCAGGAGCGTCGCCGCGGCCTGATGAAGGCGGTGGCGAAGCACGGGGTCGACCTGGTCGACCTGGGACCGTTCGCACCGCGCTACGAGGGCGGCCTGCAGGCGGCGGACCTGGCCGTCGCGGCCGACACGACGGCGATCGTCGCCTACAACGACATCATGGCGCTGGGCGTGCTGGCCCGGCTGCGCGACCGCGGCATCTCCGTGCCGGGCGACGTGTCGGTGACGGGCTTCGACGACCTCACCTACGCCTCGCTGTGCTCGCCCGCGCTGACCACGGTGGCGATGCCCGTGGCGCAGGCGGGACGCACGGCCGTGAACCTCCTGCTGGACTGGCTGGACTCGGACCACACCGACGTGCCGCAGATCGTGGCGGAGACCCAGCTGATCGTGCGCGGGACCACGACGCCACCGAAACGCTGACACGATCCCGATCGGTCGCCGGCGCGACCACAAAGGACGGAGATGCAAGGCGGCCCCGGCTGGGCGTCTGGGGGGAGTACGCCTTGAGCCGGGGCCGCGAAGCGGCTGGGCCCGAGGGGGGAGGGGGCCTAGCGCCGCTTGGTGTCCCACTCTGCCCTGACTGCGCCGAAACCGCCAGGGTGGATGTACCTGTTTTTGGATTTCTCGTACGTACGGGTTACTCGTAGAGCCCTTCGTACAACTCAGAGTGAAGGCGGTGTACAACGTTGCGTTTGACCTTCAACGTCGGTGTGAGCTCACCTTCCTCCTGGGACAGATCGCGGGTGAGCAGCACGAACTTCTTCACTTGGGAAACACTGGCGAAGTGCGAGTTCGCTTCGTCGACAACTTCCCGCACGAGCGTTCGCACGTCTGGGTGACCCACCAAAGATTCGATGTCGGACGGCAAGCCACGAGCCGTCGCCCACGGCACGATCTCGTCGGCGTCCAGTGTGAGCAGCGCCACACAGTAAGGCCTGCGGTCGCCGAACAACACGGCGTGCGAGATCCAGCGGGACTGGCGCAGCACGTTCTCCACGTTCGCCGGCGCGATGTTCTTGCCGCCCGCGGTGATGATGATGTCCTTCTTGCGCCCCGTGATCGTCACGAAACCGTCCGCGTCGATCTCGCCCAGGTCGCCGGTGTGCAGCCAGCCGTCCCGCAGCGTCTCGGCCGTGGCCTCCTCGTTGCGCCAGTAGCCCGCGAAGACGTGCGGGCCGCGCATCAGCAGTTCGCCGTCCTCCCCCACCGACATCTCGAGGCCGGCCACACCGGAGGCGCCGACCGAGCCGAGCCTGAAGCGGTCCAGCGTGTTGATCGTGCCGACCGCGGTGGACTCGGTCATGCCGTAGCCCTCCAGCACCGGCACCCCGGCCGCGTGGAAGAACTGCAGCACCTCGGGCGAGATCGGCGCGGCACCGGACAGTGCCTGCACGAGCCGGCCGCCGAACACCGCGCGCACGTTGGCGAACAACGCGTCGACCTGCTCGAACGCGGCCGCCATCTCCGCGGGCACGGGTTCGCCCGCCGCCCGCCTGCGCCGGACCTCCAGGCCGAGCGCCACGGCCTGCGCGAGCTGTTCCGGGGGAACGCTCGACGTGACGAACGTGTAGATCTTCTCGAAGATGCGCGGCACCGACGGCAGGAAGGTCGGCCGGACCTCGGCCAGTTCCGGCACGATCGCCTTCATGTCGCCGCCGAAGTACGCCAGCGCCCCGCCGCGGTACATCGTGCCGAACATGATGATCTGCGCGAAGACGTGCGCGAGCGGCAGGAACAGGTAGACGACGCCGGTCATCGCGTCGATGCGGGCCTCTTCCGCGACCCGGCACAGCGCGACCCAGTTCGCGTTGGTCAGGACGCAGCCCTTGGGCGGTCCGGTCGTGCCCGAGGTGTAGATGATCAGGCTCGGGTCCTCCGGCCTGATCGCGGCCCGGCGGGAGTCCAGCACGGCGGCCAGCGGCGAGGTGCGGCCGGTGTCCTGCAGTTCGGCGATGCGCGGGCGGTCACCGGCCGGGTCGATCGAGAAGACCGTGCGCAGCTCGGGAAGTTCCGAACCGACTGCCTCGACCTTGAGGCACTGCTCCTCGTTCTCGGCCACCACGATCGACGCGCCGGAGTCGCCGACCACCCAGGCGATCTCCTCCGGGGCGCTCGACGGGTAGATCGGCACGACGATGCCGCCCGCCGCCAGCACCGCGAGCTCGACCGCCGTCCACTCCGGACGGGTGTTCGCGAGCACGCAGACCCGGTCGCCCGCCTTCAGTCCTGCGTGGACGAACCCGGACGCGAGGTCCAGCACCACCTCGGCGACCTCGGCGTAGGTCTGCTCGTGCCACTGCCCGTCCTGCTTGAACCGCCACGCCACCGCGTCGCCGTAGGCCTGCTCCGCGAGGAACGGCAGGTCGGCTATCCGGCGGATGGCTCGCACCGCGTTCGGGCTGGTGACTCCGGCGGTCATGGCGGCTCCTAGGCGCACTGAGTCTTTTCAGACGGGGAGGGGGTTCTTCAGGCGGGCACGACCTGCACGCGGGTGCCGTTCAGCACGGCGGTGCCCGAGAGCGGGTCGATGCGCAGGTCGTCGGTGAGGAGGTTGACGTTCACGCCGGCGTGCTCTTCGGCGACGGAGAGCCGCGTGCCGGGCTGGTCGTGGCCCCAGCCGTGCGGCATCGAGACGACGCCGGGCGCGATGTCCGCGGTGACCTCGACCAGCACCTCGATCTTGCCGACGCGCGAGGTGACCTGGGCGGTCCCGCCGTCGGCCAGGCCGATGCGGGTCGCGTCGCCGGGGTTGACCAGGAGCGTGCACAACGGCTTGCCCTTCACCAGCGAGGGCACGTTGTGCATCCAGGAGTTGTTGGTGCGCAGGTGCCTGCGGCCGACCAGGACCATGCCGGGCTCGGGCGTGCCGAGGGCGGCGAGCACGCGCGGCAGGTCGTCCATGATCGGCTGTGGCGTCAGTTCGATCCTGCCGGACGGCGTGCGCAGGATCTCCGGCAGGCGCGAGGTGAGCGGGCCGAGGTCGATGCCGTGCGGGTGGTCGAGCAACTGCCGCAGCGACACCCCGTACGCGCCGGTGCGGAGTTTCAGGTCCAGCAGGCGTTCCTCGCGCGTCTCGCCCTCGGGTTCGAAGTCGGCGCCCGCCTTCTTCTTCAGGTCGGCGAGCTGGAACGCCGCGATGGCGTCGAGGTCGGCCGCCGGGCCCATGCCCGCGAGGATCGTGGTGAGGCGGAAGAAGATGTCCGTCTCGTCGACCCTGCCTTCCTCCAACGGGATCGCCGCGCGCGAGTACTTCACGACGTTGCGCACGGAGTTGTTGAGGAACGCGATGTCGTAGTGGTCGCGGCGGGACGGCGGTGGCGTCGGCAGGACGACGTCCGCGTGCCTCGTGGTCTCGTTGAGGTACGGGTCGACGCTGACCATGAAGTCCAGTGAGGACAGCGCGGCGTTCACCCGTGCCGAGTTCGGCAGCGACAGCGCGGGGTTGCCGCCGATCGTGAACAGCGCCCGCACCTGACCCTCGCCGGGCGTCTCGATCTCGTCGACCATCGTGACGGCGGGGTACTCCCCCATCACCTCGGGGTGGCCCTTGACCCGGCTGTGCCAGCGGCCGATGGTGAACCCCCTGCCGCTGCCGGTGCCGCGCCTGCTGTGCGCGGGCAGCGGCCACATCACGCCGCCGGGCCGGTCGAGGTTGCCGGTCAGGACGTTGAGGGTGTCGACCGCCCACGACGCGACCGTGCCGAACTCGACGGTCGTCGTACCGATCCGGCCGTAGACCGCGGCTCGTTCGGCCTCGGCCAGCTGCCTTGCCAGCGCACGGATCGTGGCCGCGTCGACGCCCGTGCGTTCCTCGACGGCCTCGGGGCTGAACTTTTCGACGTGCTCCCGGATCACCGTGTGGTCCGTGACGTGCCCCGCCAGGTCACGGAGGTTCACCAGGTCCTGCGCGAACAGCTCGTGGATCAACGCCAGCAGCAGGAACACGTCCGTGCCCGGCCTGATCACGACGTGCTGGTCGGCGGCCTGGGCGGTGCGGCTGCGGCGCGGGTCGATGACGACGAACCTGCCGCCGCGCTTCTGCAGGTCCCTGAACCGGCCCGGCGCGTCCGGGACCGTCCACAGGCTTCCGTTGGACGAGAACGGGTCGGCGCCCAGCACCAGCATGAAGCCGGTGCGGTCGATGTCGGGCACGGGGATGGAGAAGATGCCGCCGAACATGTGGCCGACCTGCACGTGCTTGGGCATCTGGTCGACGGTGCTGGCGGTGAAGACGTTGCGGCTGCCCAGCGCCTTGCGCAGCGGTCCGGCGTAGAGGCCGCCGGCGAGCGAGTGGACGACCGGGTTGCCGAGGTACATCGCGACGGTGTCGCGGTCCGGGAAGTCCTTCAGGCGTTCGTCGACGTAGGCGAACGCCTCCTCCCAGGTGGCCTCCTGGAACTCGCCGTCGCGCTTGATCAGCGGGGTGCTCAGGCGGTCGGGGTCGGCGTCGAGCGTGCCGAGCGAGGCGCCCTTGGGGCAGATGAACCCCCTGCTGAACTCGTCCTCGCGGTCGCCGCGCACCTTCGTGATGCGGTCACCCTCGACCGTCAGCTCCAGCCCGCACGTCGCTTCGCAGAGCGGGCAGGTCGTGAACACGGTCCTCATGGGTCCCCTTAAGCGGCTTGTTACTAACGGGTACTAGCTGGCTGCCGCCGGACGCAATCGCCCAGCCGAGGTCAACCCGAACAGCTCACTGACAGCCCTGGCGATCATGCCGGGCCGGTCGAGGGTGTGCTCGAAACGGAACCCGATGATCGCCCGCGAGCCACCGAGCAGACCCGTCAGCTTGATGGATTCGTCCTGGTCGGTGCCGTAGCAGACGATCCGGCCGAACGGCGCCAGCACGTCCAGCGAGGCCTCCAGGAAGCCGCCGGGATCGAGCACGACGTCGACCTGGTCGCCCTCGTTCGCCTCGATCACCCGCTGCGCCAGACCCTCTCGCCCGGAGTCGACGGCGACGTCCGCACCGAGCCGGACGGCCGTGCGCCGGCGGGACTGGCTCGACTCGGTCGCGATGACCCGCCCGGCCGCGAAACTGCGGGCGAGCTGGACCGCGATGACGCCGACCTCGCTCGCGGCGTTGTGCACCACGATCGATTCATCCGGCCTGAGGTGCGCGCACGTGCGGAGGAGGTGCCACGCCGTGGTGCCCGCTCTGGCCAGGACCAGTGCCTGGTCGTCGGTGACGCCCGCGGACACCGGCAGGCGCAGGCGGCCGGCGACCTCCACCACGCGGCGCCCGCCGTCCTCCACGAGGATCGCGTCGGCGGTCTCGGCTGTGCGCATGAGGTCCATCTCAGTGCGTGGTGACCGACGGGCTGTAGTGCGGCTTCCACAACAGCTAAGGATCCGCGCCCGCGGAACCGGCCGGTGTCTACCTACGGAGTGAGTCCAGGTGGGTACGCCATGTGGCGAGGTATGGCCAACGTGTGGGCACAGGTGCAGCATGTGGCGGTGAACGCCACACTCCGCACCGTCGCCACGATGGCCGCGGTCGCGCTCGCGTACTACGCGACCGCGCAGGTCGGCCTGGTCCTGGCCCTCATGAAGGGTCAGGTCACTCCACTGTGGCTGCCGACGGGGATCGCCGTGGCGGCACTGCTGATGGCGGGCCGCGGGGTCTGGCCGGGGATCACGCTCGGAGCGTTCGCCGTCAACGTCTCCCTGAGCGCGCCGCTGTTCTCGGCGTTGCTGATCACCGCGGGCAACACGGCCGCGCCCCTGCTCGCCTGGTACCTGTTGACGCGCTTCGGCTTCCGTCCCGCGCTCGACCGCTTGAAGGACGCGCTGCTGCTCGTGTTCGCGGGAGCCCTGGGGGCGATGTCGGTCAGTGCCCTGGTCGGCGCGGCGGCGTTGAAAGCCGGTGGCGTCATCCCGTGGCACGAGGTGCCGGCCGTGGTGTCGGTGTGGTGGACGGGCGACGCGATGGGCGTGCTGGTGTTCACGCCGCTGCTGCTCACCGTGCCGCACCACTGGACGGCCTCGCCGCGCCGGCTGGCGGAGGCGGCCGCGCTGCTGCTCGCGACCGCCGTGCTCGCTTCCTTCGTGACGACATCGGAACTGCGCCTGCTGTTCCTGGTGTTCCCGATGCTGATCTGGGCCGCTCTCCGCTTCCAGCACGCGATCGCGGCCCCGTGCGCGGTGATCATCTCCGTGGCCGCCGTGATGTCCGCGGCCAGCGGCCAGTTCGCCGAAAACGACCTGCCGACCACCATGATCGTGCTGCAGGCGTTCAACGGCTCGGTGGCACTGACCGGGCTGATCCTGAGCGCCATCACCAGCGAGCGCAACGAGGCCAGGCAGGCCATCGAGAGCGCGTGCGAGCAGCTGGCCGAAACCGTTGCGCGCTACCAGCAGGACGGCGTGCGCAAACGGCTCGGCCGGGTCGTACCGCCTGGTTAGGCGAACCAGGTTCCGCCACCCGTCCGGCGGTACCCGAGTGCGCGGTAGACGGCGTCCACAAGGGACTGGCCGCGCTCGTTGACGCCGAGCCCGGGCCCCTGCCGGTTCATCGCGTAGCCGAACGAGACCTGTGCCTTGGGGTCGGCGAACCCGAGTGAGCCGCCCATTCCGTTGTGCCCGAACGCATCTTCCGGCAGGAGCAGGCCCTCGCGGTCGTTCGGCGGCAGATGAGCGTTGTCGATGGCCTTCTGGAAGCCGAGCGCGAACCGCGTCGGCACTCCGACCACGGAGTCCAGGCCGGCGACGGCCACGTTCGACATCTGCGGGAGCTGCTCCGGTTCGACCAGGCGGACGCCGTCCCAGGCGCCGCCGAGAGCCAGCGGGCGGTACAGGCAGGCGAGGCCGCGGGCGTTCGAGATGCCGCCGACCGCGCCCATCTCGGCGGCGTGGGCCGCGCGGGAGTCGGACTCGCCGGGGGCCATGTACCCGCCGTTGTTGAGCAGCATCAGGCCGGGCGGCGACTCGGGCCGGGTGAGCGCCGTGGCGTAGAGCGACGGCAGCAGAACACCCGGCTGCGTCGGGTCCACCGGGATCGTGTGGGCGACGTGCGGTTCCAGGTCCTCGGGCAGGCCGATCCAGAAGTCCAGGCCGAGCGGGCCCGAGACCTCCTTCTCGAAGAACCGGCCGAGCGTCAGGCCCGTGACGCGGCGGACGATCTCGCCGACGAGGAAGCCGAACGTGAGGCCGTGGTATCCGTGCCGCGTGCCCGGTTCCCACAGCGGCTGCTGCGCGGCGAGCGTCGAGGTCATCAGGTCCCAGTCGTAGAAGGCGCCGGTGGGCAGCGGCGCGGTGACCGCGGGCAGTCCTGCCTGGTGCGACAGCACGTGCCGGACGAGCGTCGCGTCCTTGCCGTTCGCGCCGTACTCGGGCCAGTACCTCGTGACCGGCGCGTTCAGGTCCAGCTCGCCGCGCGAGGCCAGGACGTGCGCGGTGAGCGAGGTCGCGGCCTTGGTGCACGACCAGACGTGGACGACGGTCTCCTCGGACCAGAGGCGGCCGGTGGCGGGGTCGGCGACGCCGCCCCAGAGATCCACGACGGGCGCGCCGCCGAGGGTCACGTGCACGGACGCGCCGACCTCGCCGCGCTCGGCGAAGTTGCGTTCCAACTCGGTGCGCACCTCTGCGAACTGCGGGGCGCAGGTTCCCTGGATCGTCATTGACCCTCCTTGGCGGCGGTTGCCCGCAGCACATCACCTGGAGGAACCACGTATCAGTAGGGAACCCTCAACGACTAGGCGCCTCGTGGAAGACTCGGAGCAGCCGAATCCGCCAGGAGGCCGTCATCGCCGACACTCCACTGCTCGTGGGCCGCGAGCCGGAACTGCGCGCCGTGCTCGGCCGCGTCGACCAGGCACCCGCGACCGGGCTCGTCGTGGTCCAGGTCAGCGGTGAGCCGGGGATCGGCAAGACGTCGCTGCTCGCGGAGATCGCGCGGCGGCTGCGTGATCGGCGGTGCGTGGTGCTCGCGTCGGCGTCGGACGTGCTGGGCAAGCGCATCCCGTACGGCGCGGTGACGGCGCTGATCCGGTCGTTGCCACCGGACGAGATCCGAGCGGACGCCCTGGCGGCGCTGGAGATCTCGGTCGCCGAGGACTCCGGGGCGTGGTTCGGGCGTGCGTGCGACCGGGTGGTGCGGCTGCTCACCGAACTCACCGCGACGCGCCCCGCGGCGTTGCTGATCGACGACCTCGACCACGTCGACGACGACTCCCTCGCCCTGCTGACCCTGGTGCTGCGGCGGGTGTCGGCGGCGCCGCTCGTGCTGGTCACCGCGAGCCGATCGGCCGACCCCGGTCTGCTGGACCGCGTCGAGCAGCACGCCGAGGTCGTGCGCGTCGAGCTGGCTCCGTTGTCGGGCGCGGACGTCACGCGCATCGTCGAGGCCGTCCTGCAGACCGCCGTGGACGAGGGTCTTGCCCGCGAGGTGCGGCAACGGTCCGACGGCAACCCGTTCTTCGTCACGGAGATCGCGCGCTCGCTGCGCGAACGCGACCTGGTGACGATGGACGGCAACCGCGCCAGGCTCGCCGTGCCGCCCGACGCCATCCGGCTGACCCGGCGTGAGGCGTTGCTGCGCCGTGTCGCGCCGCTGGAGAACGACACGCGGCTCGTCGCACGGGCCGTGTCGGTGTTCCGGCGCGTGCGGCTCGACCAGATCCCCTTGCTCGCACGGGTGTCGTCGTTGCCTGAGGAGACCGTCGTCGCGGCGTTCGACTCGTTGCTGAGCGCGCACATCGTGGTGCACGACGACAACGGCTACCGGTTCTCGCACGCCCTCGTGGGCGAGGCGCTCTACCACGAGGTCGGCCCGGCGCAACGCCGTCACCTGCACTCGCTGATCTCGGCGCGGCTGCTGGACGACCGCGCGCAGGGCCTGCCCGTGGACCTCCTCCAACTCGCTTGGCACCTGGCCGAGTCGGCGGCGCCCGGCGACCGCGTGGCCGTGGGCGTGCTGGCCGAGGCCGCCACGTCTGCCCGTGCCTCCGCTCCCGAGACGGCTGCCGCGCTGTGCGCCCGGGCCCTGCAGTTGCTGCCGCGCAACGCTCCTGAGCGCGCCGAGCTGCTGGCGTTGCAGTGCCGGGTGCTGGCCCGCGCCTCACGCCCTGCGCTGGCGATCGAACCGGGCCTGGCCGCCCTGGAGTCGCTGGCACCGGGTCCCCTGCGGTTGCGGGTCGCCACCGCCGTGATCTCGTCCCTGTTCTCGGTGGGCCGCACGGCGGAAGCCCTGGAACTGGTCGACGCCGAGGTGGCGCGGGGCCCGGTGCCCGCGTCCCTGGAGGCCCAGCGCGCCGTGCTCCTCGTCTACAACGACCGCCACGACGACGCCGTCGCCGAGGTGGCCCGCATCGAGGCACTGCCGATCAGCTCACCGGCCGAGGGCGTGATCGTCTTCGAGCACCTCGCGATGCTGGCGTCCCTGCTCTTCCGCCACGACCAGACCGTCGAGTACGCGAACCGGGCGCTGGCGTGCAGCGACGGCCGGCCGATGCTCGAACTGCAGGCCCTCTCCGTCTGCGCCTCGACCACCGCGCTGGCAGGCCTCGTGCACGACGCGTCGTGGCGGGTCCGCCGCGCCGAGGAACTGGCGGACCAGGTCGGTTCCCACGGCTTCCGCGCCGAACGCGCCGCGTCCAGGGTCGCGCTCGACTGGCTGGGCGGCCGCTGGGACGCGGCCCTGGACGGCATCGGCCGCTGGCTCCCCGACGTCGAGGCCGCGCAGGCCGACCAGGCCCTCGGTGTGCTGCAGGCGATCGAGCTCTCCATCCGCACCTGGCGAGGCGAACTCGACGTGGCCGCACGCCTCGCCGCGCTGCCCGCCCCGCGTTCCGTGAACATCTCGCGCCTGCACGCGATCTCACTCGCCGAGTACCTGATCGCCCGCGGCGAGGCCGACGAGGCGTACAAGCTGCTGGCCGGGAACGTCGGCGCGCAGTTCGAAGCCGCCTACTCGTGCGTGCTCGTGGCACGGATGATCGAGCTCGACCTCGAACGAGGCCGGGCCTCGGAAGCCGACGAGGCTCTTCGCCGGCTGTCCGTCGTGTCCGCGACCAGGGTGTCGCCGTGGTCGCGCACCACGGTCCGCCGCGTGACCGGCGTCGTCCGCCAGGACGCCGATCTCCTGCGGGAGGCGGTGTCCGAGGCGTCATTGGGCGGGCTGGAGTTCGAGAAGGCCCGTGCCCAGCTCGCGTTGGGCGAGGTCTGCACCGACGAGGTGCCGGCGCTGGTCGAGGCCTACACGGCGTTCCAGCGCCTTGGGGCACACGGGTTGCGGCGCCAGGCGGGCAACCGCCTGCGTGCCTTGGGGGCGAAGGTGCCTCGCGCGCGGTCGAAGGCGCCGGGCCTGCTCACCGAGGCCGAGGAGAACGTGGCACGGCTGGTGCAGCAGGGGATGCGCAACCGGGACATCGCCGCGGCGCTGCACTACAGCCCGCGCACGATCGAGGTGTACCTGTCGCGGATCTACGCGAAGCTGCACGTCTCGTCCCGGCTGGAACTCGCGCGCGTGCTGGACGCGATGCAGCAACGCTGAGTGCGGCACCGCGATCTACACGGCATGCAGCAACGCTGACGCAGGGGTCCCCTTGAGCTGGGAACCCCTGCATCTCACCGTACTCACGAGGTCCGACAAGATCGTTCACACGATCAGAACGGCTTCGTCTCCGCCGCGATCTCACCGAGGATGTCGCTCAACGGCCGAGCCGACTGCACACCCAACGCCGCCGCCTGCCCAGGAGGCACGGTCTCCGCGATGTCCGTCCCGGCACACGTCACCCGGGACGCCGGCAGGATCCCCGACACCAGGTACTTGTTGACCAGCGTGTCGACGCAAGCGTTGCGGCGCAGCGCGTAGTGGCCGTGCTGGCCGTCGTTCGCCACGCTGATCAGCGGCTGGTTCAGGTGCTCCGCCATGACGCGGCCGTTGGCCAGCGGGGTCTGGGTGTCGCCGTCGGAGTTGACCACCAGGCCGGCCGGGTACTTGCGGGTGATGGCCGGGATCTTCTCCGGGCGCTGGAAGGCGCGGAACGTGCAGTTGGTCGGCGCCATGTAGTCGACGGTGCCGCCGTACGGGTTGGTGTCGCGCCAGCGCTTCATGTCGTTGTAGTAGGTGTTGACGTCGGAGAACCAGTCCCACTCGCACACCACGGCCTGGAACGTGCCGGGCGAGGTGGGTTCGATGTCGCCCTTCTTCAGGGCGGCCACGATCGCGGAGGCCTCGGCCGGGTCCGCGGCGCCCGCCTTGATCGAGGCGATGTGGCGGGAGAACGCGGCCCAGGAGCGGCGGTAGCGGGTGGCGCCCACCGCGTAGTCGAAGGAGGTCACGTCCGCGTAGCCGCCGTGCGGGCCCGTCTTCAGGCGCTCGGCGATCGCGTCGAGTTCGCCGCGCACCGCTGCGGGGGTGGTGCCGAGGCCGTAGGTGCCGTTGCGGGCGGCGGTCCACTCCGTCCACTTGCGGAGGTTGTCGGTGATCGCGTCCACGACGTCGACGTCCTGCTCGTGCCACGTCTTCAGCGGGTCCAGGGCGGAGTCGAGGACGCTTCGGTCGAGGCGCGTGGGGAACATCGAGCCGTAGACGGCGCCGAGCTGCGTGCCGTAGGAGTAGCCGACGTAGGAGATCTTCTTCTCCCCCATGGCTCCGCGGATGACGTCCATGTCGCGCGCGGTGTTCATGGTCGAGATGAACCGGCGCATCTCACCGCCGCCGCGCTGGCAGTTCGCCTCGACCGCGCGGGCGTAGTCGGACCAGTTCGCGAGCTGCGAATCCGTTGGGCGCGAAGGGAACTCGTCGTCCGACGGGGTCGAGATGCACCGGATCTGCGTCGACCTGCCGACACCGCGCGGGTCCATGCCGATGACGTCGTAGATCTTCAGGACGTCGGTCTGGGCGTTGAACCAGTGCACGGCACCGAGACCCGAGCCGCCGGGGCCGCCCGGGTTCGTCATCAGCACGCCTCTGCGGCGCGACGGATCTGTGGCCTTCTTGCGCGAGATGGCGATTTCCAGGTTGCCGTTGCCCGGGTTCTTGTAGTCCATCGGCACGATGACCGTGGCGCACTCGACCCCCGTCGAGGGCGAGACCCAGCCCGCAGGGCACTCGGCCCAGGCGATGGTCTGCGTGTAGTACTCGTCCAACGGTCCCGGCGCCGCCTGGGCCGTTCCCACCAGGGACATGAACAACGGAGCGACCAAAGCCGCCGCGCCCCAACGCTTCCTCACGCGTACCCCTCACGATCGTCGGCCAGCGACAGAACGCTTCCGCAGTCACCGTCCCGGTCGACACCCCCGAAGGTCGGGTGAAATTCACCGCACCTCGCACACCTCGTAGGTCAGCGTCAGTCCGTCCAGGACACCCTTCGCGACGGCCTGCACGCGGTTCAACCAGCGGTAGCGGTCGTCGCCGGTCTCGAACAACGGCGCGGCGTACAGCGGCGCACCGAAGCCATTCGAGACGTCAACCCGTCCTGAGTAGTGCAGATACACGTACGCGTCGTCGTTAGTGCGCAGCACGGAACGCACGTCGAGGGTCGCGGTGCCGTCCGGGCCGACGGTCAGCCAGTCGGCGCTCGACGACCCGTGCATCACCGCGGAGAGCCGGTCACCGGCGAACGTCCCGGACTCGACCTCGTAGATCAGCCGGTCACCGGCGGGCGTTTTCGCCAGCTTGTAAGGCTTTCGCAGCTGCGCGGTCATGACGCCGAGAGGGATGAGCTCCATCGCGCCACCGTAACCACGGCCGACGGGAACGCCACGACCTCCGCTTATCTGTCGGGGAACCCCGTACACCGCGCCGCGCGGACACCGCGGATGAGGTAGGAAGAGGTATGGATCCGGTCAAGGCGTTGAAGCAGGTGGCCTTCCACCTCGAACGGGCGGGCGAGCCGACCTACCGCGTCCAGGCGTTCCGCAACGCGGCCGCCGTCCTCGCCGGCCTCGACCCCGCCGACGTCGAGAAACGGGCGAGGCTCGGCACGCTCACCGACCTCAAGGGCGTGGGCAAGTCGACGGCCGGGGTCGTCGTGGACGCGCTCGCGAACCGCGAGCCGGCGTACCTGGCGAAGCTCCGGCACGTCGACATCACCGGCGGCGAGGAGATGCGCGCGAGGCTGAAGGGCGACTGCCACGTCCACTCCGACTGGTCCGACGGCGGCAGCCCGATCAGGGACATGGCCGAGGCGGCGCGCGACCTCGGCCACGAGTTCATGGTGCTGACGGACCACTCGCCGCGCCTGACCGTCGCGAATGGACTTACCCGCGAACGGCTGGAGAAGCAGCTCGAGGTCGTCGCCGAGCTGAACGCCGAGCTGGCGCCGTTCGTGGTCCTCACCGGCATCGAGGTCGACATCCTCGACGACGGCTCGCTCGACCAGGACGAGGACCTGCTGGCACGCCTCGACGTCGTGGTCGCGAGCGTCCACTCGAAACTGAAGATGCCGCGCGCCGAGATGACCCGCAGGATGGTCAACGCGGTCAGCAAGCCGCACGTCGACATCCTCGGCCACTGCACGGGCCGCCTGGTCGTCGGCAAGGGCCGTCCGGAGTCCCAGTTCGACGCCGTGCGGGTCTTCGAGGCCTGCGCCGAGCACGGCACCGCGGTCGAGATCAACTCACGGCCGGAACGGCTCGATCCCCCGCGTCGGCTCCTCAGCCTGGCCGTCGACGCCGGGTGCACGTTCTCCATCGACAGCGACGCCCACGCGCCCGGCCAGCTCGACTGGCTGAACTACGGCTGCGCGCGAGCGGAGGAGTGCGGGGTCGAGCCGGAGCAGGTGATCAACACGAGAACCGCAGCTCGGCTGCTGTCCGGGTGAGGTGCTCGTACCAGGACACGAGCGGCCCGGTGTCGGCCAGCGCGCGGCTCAGCGCGACCCGGCACAGGTCCCGGACGGGCTCGGGGTCCCACGCGGCCACCAGGTCGTCCAGCGACCCGAGTGAGCCGAGCGCGTACCGCTCCAGCCCGGCGCAGATCGGCACGACCGTCCCGTCGGCCTGCACCACGAGCGGATCGACCCGCACGAACGCCGTGGGATCGGCCTGCAGCAACGCGGCCGACGTGACGTCGAACTGCACCTCCACGGCGTCGTCCTGCGCGACCCGGTTCAGCTCCACCGCCGCGTAGACGAGATCGACCCGGTCGACGCCGTGCGGCCGCACTCGCACCTTGCGAGCGCCGTCGCCCACGGCTTCGGCGGCCAGCCCTCGCAGCATCGACACGTTGTCCGGCACCAGGTCGATCAGCACCGTCACCCGGTGCCCGTCAGCGGCGTGCCCACTCACCTCGTCCAGCGCGACCACCAGCTCGGCCCCCGGCACGGCCGTGAGCCAGCGAGGGTCGCAGACCTCGACTCCCATGTTCTTGAGGAGCAGGCAGCAGCCGCGGAAATACCGAGCCCGCCCGGCACTCACCCCCTGGAGGGGTTTTCCCACCGTTCACCCAACCGCCGCCGAACGATCATTGGTGACCGAACCATCCCGCCCCTACTCTTCGCGACGGCCCATGTCCGCCCACCACCGCAAGGACAGGCATGTCACGTCGCAGGGCTCCCTTGGCCGTGCTCTCCACCGTCATCGTCACGGCGGCCACACTCACCGCCTCCACCGCAGCTCACGCTGCCACCACCACCTTCACCCCCACCGCCGACACCTACGTCGACAACGGGTCCACCGGCACGAACTACGGCACGTCCGGACAGCTCGGCGTCGACAACTCGCCGATCAAGCGAACGTTCCTCAAGTTCACCGTCTCCGGGATCACCGGCAGCGTCAGCAACGCCAAGCTGCGCATCCACACCGACGACGTCTCCGGCGCGGACAGCCCCAACGGCGGCACGTTCAAAGCGATGTCCAACGTCAGCTGGACCGAGACCGCGGTCACCTGGAACAACCAGCCCGCGATCGACGGCGCCACGGTCGGCTCGCTCGGCTCGGTCGTGCGCAACGCCTGGTACGAGGTCGACGTCACCAGCTACGTCACGGGCAACGGCACCTACAGCATCGGCATCACGTCGAGCAGCACGGACGGCGCCGACTACGACTCCCGCGAATCGGGTTCCACCGCACCGCAGCTCGTCGTCACCGACGGCACGATCCCGCCTCCCGGCGACCCGGTCTGGGTCGGCGCGGGCGACATCGCCGACTCCGGTTCCGGTGACACGGCCACGGCCGCGCTGCTGGACAACATCCCCGGCACCGTCTGGACCACCGGCGACAACGTCTACCCGGACGGCACCGCGAGCCAGTTCTCCACCTACTACGAGCCCACGTGGGGCCGGCACAAGGCGCGCACGAGGCCTTCGCCCGGCAACCACGACTACCACACCAGTGGCGCCACCGGTTACTACAACTACTTCGGCGCGCAGGCCGGGCCGTCGGGCCGGGGCTACTACTCCTACGACCTCGGCAACTGGCACATCGTGTCGCTGAACTCCAACATCAGCATGGCGGCGGGCAGCGCGCAGGAGCAGTGGCTGCGGCAGGACCTGGCGGCGAGCACGAAGCCGTGCACGGCGGCGTACTGGCACCACCCGCTGTTCACCAGCGGTGCCAACCACGCGCCCTCGACGGCCACCAGGCCGTTGTTCCAGGCCCTGTACGACGCCAACGCCGACGTGGTGGTCTTCGGTCACAACCACCAGTACGAGCGGTTCGCCCCGCAGAACCCCACGGGCGGGCTGGACAACTCGCGCGGCATCCGGACGTTCGTCGCGGGCATGGGCGGCGCGGGCGCCTACGGCTTCGGCACGATCAAGCCGAACAGCGAGGCCCGCAACACCGGCACCCAGGGCGTGCTGAAGCTGACGCTGCACAGCAACAGCTTCGACTGGCAGTTCGTCCCCGTGGCGGGCAAGACCTACACCGACAGCGGCACCACCAACTGCCACTGACGGACCGCTGGAGGCCGATGATGTACCTGTCCACGATCGACAAACCCAAGACGGCGAACTGGAAAGGGCTGAGCGGCAACGTCTTCGCGCTCGGCACGGTCAGCCTCATCACCGATGTGTCGTCGGAGATGGTGGCCGCGATCCTGCCGCTGTACCTGGTCATCGGCCTCCAGCTCAGTCCCGCCGCGTACGGGCTGATCGACGGCGTCTACACCGGCGCCACCACGCTCCTCAGACTCGCGGGCGGCTACCTCGCCGACCGGACGAACAAGCGCAAGGCCGTGGCGGGCTTCGGTTACGGCATCTCGGCGGTGGCCAAGCTCGGACTCCTCGCCGCCGGCAACTCCCTGACCGCGCTGGGCTTCGTGATCACCGCCGACCGCGCGGGCAAAGGCCTGCGGACCGCCCCGCGCGACGCGCTGATCACCCTCTCGACGCCCAGGGGCGACCTGGGGCGGGCGTTCGGCGTGCACCGGGCGATGGACGGCATCGGCGCGTTCGCCGGGCCGCTGGTCGCGATGGCCGTGCTCGCGGCCTCCGCCCAGTCGTTCGACGCCGTGTTCGTCACCAGCGCCTGCATCGCCGCGTTCGGCGTGCTGGTGCTCGTGCTCTACGTGCGGGACCGGCCGGAACCCCTGGCACGCAAGGAACCTCTCAAGCTCACGCTGCTCAAGGACCCGGCCGTCCGCAGGATCGTGCTGGCCGCGTCACTGCTCGGCCTGGTCACCATCGGCGACGGCTTCGTGTACCTGTTGCTGCAGAAGCGCGAAGGGCTGGCGTTCGGCTGGTTCCCGCTGCTCGCGGTGGGCACGAGCCTCGTCTACCTGCTGCTCGCCGCACCACTGGGCGCACTCGCCGACAGGATCGGCAGGCTCAAGGTCATGCTGGCCGGCTACGTCGCGCTGACCGTCGTCTACCTGCTGCTGCACGGACCGCTGGGCGGCTGGCCGCTCCTCGTGCTGGTCGTGCTGCTCTACGGCGTCTTCTACGCCTGCACGGACGGCGTGCTGATGGCGCTCGCGGGCCCGGTCCTGCCGGAACGCCTGCGCACCACCGGCATCGCGCTGATCCAAAGTGGACAGGCGCTCGCCTACCTCGGCTCCTCCGTGCTGTTCGGCCTCGCCTGGCAGTTCTGGAGCCCCGAGGCAGCCACCCGGATCGCCGCCGTCGCCGTGGTCTGTGCCCTGATCGCCACCGCCGCACTGCTGGGACGCCGCCCATGAACAAGCGCCTGCTGATCACCCTGACCGCCGCCGTCCTGCTCGGAGGCGTCGCCGCCGGCTACACCGCGCTGTCCGGTGCCACACCGGACGACGCCGCGCAGTCCGTTCCGGCCGGCGCCGGGCCGCGGCTGATGGTCCTGAGCAACGGCAAGCTCTCCACGGTGTCGCGGACCGACCCGGCCGGTTCCCGGGAGGTCACCGAACAACGCTGCGACCGCGTCTACTCGGCGGCGGGCACGATCTCCTGCCTGCGGCCGGTCGGAGCGCTGAAGGCGAGCGAACTGGCCGTCCTCGACCGTGAGCTGAAGGAACTCAGGACGGTCCCGCTGACCGGGTTCCCGAACCGCACGCGGGTGTCGGCCAGCGGCCGGATGGTGGCGTGGACGCTGTTCGTCGACGGGCATTCCTACGCCGCCAACGGGTTCTCCACCAGCACGGGCATCCTCGACACGAAGACCGGCACGCTGGTGACGTCGCTGGAGGAGTTCGCGGTCGAGGGCATGCCGCAACGGCCGGTCGACACGAACTACTGGGGCGTCACGTTCACCGCCGACGACAACCGCTTCTACGCCACCATGTCCACCGGCGGCCACCGCTACCTGCTCGAGGGCGACTTCGCGGCACGCAGGGTCCGCCCGCTCACAGAGCTGGACGACGTCGAGTGCCCGTCGCTCTCCCCTGACGGCACCCGCATCGCCTACAAGAAAGCGGTCGGCGGCGACCCGCAGAAGGGCTGGCGGGTGTCCGTGCTCGACCTCGCGACGCGCGCGGTCACCGAGCTCGCCGAGACCCGCAGCGTCGACGACCAGCCGGCCTGGGTCGACGACAGGACCGTCGCGTACGGCATCCAGCGCGACGACGGCCTCAACGACGTGTGGGCGGTGCCCGCGGACGGGTCGGGGACACCCGCGATCCTGGTGCCGGAGGCGAGCTCTCCCGCGCCGATCAGCTGATCCGACAGGATTGGGCAAGAGCGCGGCAGCATTGATCTCCTATCAACCCTGTTCAAGCTGATCTGATGGGTCCATCGCCAGAACAGCGGAACGAACGGAAGGTAGGAACAGATGAGTGTTGAGCACGGTTTCCACGCCACCTTGACCACACGACCCGGCAAGGGCGACGAGGTCGTCGAGCTCCTGCTCGACGCCCCGTCGCTGACCAACGACGACTGCGTGGTCTTCCTGGTCGGCCGCTCGACGACCAACCCCGACGTCGTCCACGTGACCGAGGGCTGGACGACGGCCGAGGCCCACCGCGCCTTCTTCGCGAGTGAGCAAGCCCAGGCTCTCGTCGCGAACCTCCAGAGCCTGCTCGACGGCGAGTCCACGTACTCCGACGAGCTGCCCGTCGGCGGCAAGGCGGCGTTCTGATGGCCCGCCCGGCGTTCGACCCCGAGCTGAGCGCACTCCTCGCCGAGATGCCGCTGTCCACCGAGCTCAGCCACGAGATGCTCCAGCAGATCCGCCGGATGCCGTCACCGCCGTTCAAGACCGACGCCGAACGGCACGACGTGACGGTCGGCGAGATCACACTGACCGTCTTCCGCCCCAGGGGACTCGAACGGCCCGCGCCGTGCGTCTACTGGATCCACGGCGGCGGCATGATGATGGGCGACCGCTTCTCCCAGATCGACATCCCGTTGCAGTGGCTGGAAGAGCTCGGCGTCGTCGTGGTCACGGTCGAGCACCGGCTCGCACCCGAGGCGACCGGGACGACACTCGTCGACGACTGCTACAACGGTCTCTTGTGGACGGTCGAGAACGCCGGGGAGCTCGGGATCGGCAAGATCGTCGTGGCGGGCATCAGCGCCGGCGGCGGCCTGGCCGCCGGAGTCGCGCTGATGGCCCGCGACCTGGACGGCCCGGAGATCGCCGCCCAGGTGCTGATCTGCCCGATGCTGGACCACCGCAACGACTCCACGTCCAGCAGGCAGTACTCCGGCGATCCCGGCGTGTGGACGCGCGAGATGAACGAGTTCGGCTGGCGCTCGGTGCTCGGCGATCGCACGGACGTTTCCCGTTACGTGTCACCGGCTCTGGCCGAGGACCTGTCCGGGTTGCCCGCCACGTACGTCGACACCGGGACGGCGGAGGTGTTCCGGGACGAGGACGCCGCCTACGCCTCCCGCATCTGGGCCGCGGGCGGTGACGCCGAACTGCACGCGTGGGCAGGCGGGTTCCACGGCTTCGACGCGATCTTCCCCGCCGCCGGGCTGTCCGTTCAGGCCAGGCGCACGCGCACCGATTGGCTCGCGCGCCGGCTGGTCTAGACGGGAAGGGGCCTCATCCTGTCCGGCATGTGCGCGCGGAGCGTGTCGTGCAACGCCGACACCTCGTCGGCGTCCAGGAGGACGGACCCCGTCTCGCACGCCAGCACCGCCTCACCGGTGCGCTGGTCGGGCACGTACCGCAGTGCCACGTCCGGCACGGTGCACGACTCCGCCTGACGAATCGCGGTCAGCAACTCCGACACCCGTTCGTACCCCAGCCGCGCGCTCCAGCGCGACGCGGCCGGGGGACGGACGAACAACCGGAGGCCTCCGGTGGAGCGGCGAACCTCGACGCACGACAACACCGTCACAACCTCCTACCCAAGCCTCAGCAGCGAGACTAGTCGGCGATGTCCGGTTTCAGCGTCGAGTGTCACCCGTTCGGTTCATTGGTAGCAGGGCTTCTCGAACTTGAAATCTTTTGCCGTGGAGCCGGTGAAGAAGTCCTCCACCAGCGTCACTCCGGTCGGAGCGGCGTCGTCGGGCCGGTAGAGGGTCGTCTGACGGAACAGGGCGTCCTGGGGCGAAGCGGAGAAATTGCCTGCACCCGAAGGAAGCATGCCTTCGTAGTCCACGGACGTGAGCTGGCGCACGGCGGCGAGCACACCGGCACGCGTCAGGTCCTTGTTCGCCGCCGCCTTCTCGAGCGCGGCCTTGAGCGGGTACGCCCACACCCAGCCCGCGGTGTAGCCGTCGTTCGGCGTCACGCCGGGCAGTGCCGCGCGCATCGCGGTGTGGCCGACGGACTCGGTGCCCCACGACTTCCACGGCGCGGTCTGCATGTACAGCGCCTTGATCGCGGGAGCGGCCGGCGACTTCAGCAGGCCGGGGTTCCACGTCGGCGAGGTGCCGATGAACTTGCCCTTGAAGCCACGGGCCGCGGCCTGACCGATGATCACGGCCGCGTCGGTCGGTCCGGTCGTCAAGATCACCAGGTCCGGCTTCTTCGACACCACGGCGTCGATCGCTCCGCCCTGGTTGTCCTGGCCGGCCGTGGTGGTCACGTTCTCGAACGTCAGCCCGCGCTTCTCGGCCGCGATCTTCGTCCCGGCCGCCGCGTCGTCGCCGTAGTCACCGGCGTTGTGCACGGCCATGACGGACTTCACGCCCATCTTCTCGGTGGCGTAGTCGACGGCGTTCATCGACTCGACGCAGTAGTTCGCGCCGGACTCCAGCACGACCTCCTGGTGGCCCCACAACGAGGTCCAGGACGCCGGCACGGAGACCATCGGGGTCTTCTCGAGGTCCGGCAGGATCGCCACGGTGGTGGGCGAGCCCAGCGTCTGCGTCAGCGCGAGGACGCTGCCCTTGATCTCCTGGTAGACCTGGTTGTGGATCTGCGGGTTGTACTTGTTGTCCTTGACGTACTTGGTGACGTCGACCTCGTAGCCGCCGATGCCGCCCTTGTCGTTGACGCGCTTCCAGAACGCCTTCTGCGAGTCCGTGATCGGCACGGCCAGCGTCTTGAACGGGCCCTCGGTGAGGTCCGAGATGGTGCCCAGGTAGATGCAGCCCTTGGACTTGTCGACGGCGTTGGGGCACGCCTCCTTCGTCACGCCGGCGTCGACCTTGATGCCGCCCGTGCCCTCCTGAGGTGCCGCGCCGTCCCCACCTCGACAGGAGGCGAGGAGCAACGCCCCGGTGAATATGACTGCAAGTCTCTTACCAGACATGGAGATTCTCTCCTCAGTACGAGAACGGCCAGGTGCGCCAGTAGTTGCGGACGCGGACCCAGATGCCGAACAACCCGCGTGGCTCGACGATGAGGAACACGATGATGAGCACGCCGTAGAGCACGGCTTCCAGCTGGAAGACCGTGATCACGCCGGTCGCGTCACCACTGATGAACGGCAGCACCGCGGGCAGTTCCCTGGTGATGCGTGGCAGCAGAGTGATGAAGAGCGCGCCCATGATCGCTCCGGAGATGGTGCCCGCGCCGCCGATGAGCACCATCGCGATGTACTGCACTGACAACAGCAGGCTGAACGAGCCGGGATCGAAGAACCCGTTCACCACGAACAACAACGCGCCGGCGACACCCGCGTAGAACGAGGACACCGCGAACGCCAGGACCTTGTACCTGGTCAGGTCCACGCCGATCACCGACGCGGCCAGGTCCCGGTCCCGCACCGCCGCGAACGCCCGCCCGACCCGCGAGCGCACGAGGTTCCGCGCCAGCACACCGAAGATCACCAGCAGCACGAACATCAGCAGGTACAACTGCTGCGCCGCCGTGAACAACGCGCTGTCCTGGTCCAGCCGCACCCCGAACAGCTCGGGCACGGCCGCGGGCCGGCCGACACCGGGCCCGCCGGTCAGCGACGTCCACTCCCGGAACACGTGCTCTCCCAGGAAGACCAGCCCCAGCGTCACGATCGCGAGGTAGAGCCCTCGCAACCGCACCGCCACCGGCGCCACCAGGACGCCGAACAACGCGGCCACCAGACCTGAAGCCAGCAGCCAGATCGGCAGCGACGTGATGCCGAACCCGATCACCCGCCCGGTCTCGGGACCGCTGAGAGCCGCGGCCGTGTACGCGCCGATCGCGAGGAAGAACGCGTGGCCCAGCGAGACCTGGCCCGCGTACCCCGTCGCGATGTTCAGCCCGATCGCACCGATCGCCGCCACGAACCCGGTCGCGAGCAGCTGCAACAGGTCGTCGGTGATCATGAACGGCATGACCAGGGCAAGTACGACGAGGCCGCCCGACCACGCGCGTTTGGGACGCGTGTTCAGGAACCCCATGTCCTGCCCGTAGGAGGTGTACAGCTCAGGACGACCCTTCACAGCCGTTCCACCTCTCTCCTGCCGAACAGTCCGTACGGTCTGACGAGCAAGACCAGCAGCATCAGGGCGTACGGCGCGACGAGCGCGAAGTTCGACCCGAGCCACGGCGCGAAGTCGCCCTGGTAGGTGCCGACGAGCGACTCGACGACACCGACCGCGAGCCCGCCGACCACCGCGCCGCCCAACGACTCCAGGCCGCCGAGGATGATCGCGGGCAACGCTTTCAGCGCCACGATCCAGAGCTGCTGGTCGACACCGGCGCCCGTGGCCACGAACACGCCGGCGAGAGCGGCGAGCCCGCCCGCCAGCGCCCACGACAGCGCGAACACCGATCCGACCGAGATGCCCTGTGCCAGCGCGACCTCCTGGTCGTAGGCCACCGCCCGCATGGCGAGCCCGATCCGCGAGTAGCGGAAGAACAGGAAGAGCAGCGTCGTCACGACCGCGGTCGTCGCGATCATCACGAGGTAGCGCTGCTGCACCTCGGCTCCCAGGAAGCTGACCGTGTTCAACCCCCACGGATCACCGACCTGCCGCACGTCGAGACCGATGAACGCGTTGGTGACCACCCTGACCACGACGTCCACGCCGATGGTGATGATCGCGACCACGAACACCGGTTTGCCGACCATCGGCCGCAGCACCGTGCGTTCCACGCCCAGCGCCAGCACCGCGATCACCACGGCGGCGACGAGAACCGCCCCGACGAACGACACCGCGGGCGAGAGGTACGAGACCAGCACCGCGCCCGCCAGCATGAACGCCGGCTGCGCGAAACTGATCACCTGCGTCGACTTGTAGATGATCACGAAGCCGAGCGCGAGCAGCGAGTAGATCGACCCGGTGCCGAGACCCCGGATCAACGACTGGAGAAACTCATCCATACATGCTCTCCACGAGGTCGTCGAACATCTTGCCCAGCGCGGATCTCTTGACCTTCTGGGTCGCGGTCAGCTCGCCGTCCTCGTGGTCGAGCTCCTTGGGGAACATCCGGAACTTCTTGATCTGCTCGACCGTGGCGAACCTGCCGTTCACCTCGGTCACGATCTTCTGCACCAGCTCCTGGACCTCGGGCTTCTCCGACAGGTCCCGGTAGGTGGTGTAAGTGATCTTTCGTTGCTGCGCCCAGTGGCCGACCGTCTCGTACTCGATGCCGATCAACGCCACGAGGTAGGCCCGCTGGTCGCCGATCACCACGGCCTCCTTGATGTAGGGGGAGGTCTTCAGCGCGTTCTCCAGCTCGGACGGCGAGATGTTCTTGCCGCCCGCGGTGATGATGATGTCCTTCATCCGGTCGGTGATCTTGACGTGCGTGCCGTCGACCCACTCGCCGACGTCGCCGGTGTGCAGCCAGCCGTCGTCCAGCACGCGTTGCGTGGACTCGGGATCTCGCCAGTAGCCCGCGAACGTGCCGCCGTGCCTCGTGAGGATCTCGCCGGTCTCCTCGTCGATGCGCAGCTCGATGCCGGGCTGCGGTTCGCCGACCGTGCCGATCTTCACCCGTCCCGGCCGGTTTCCCGTGGCCACGGCGGTGTTCTCGGTCATGCCGTAGACCTCGTGCATCGGCACCCCGATGCCCATGAAGAACTTCAGCACGTCCGGGGCGATCGGCGCGGCACCCGAGGCCGCGTACCGGACGTGCCGCATGCCGATCCTGGCCTTCAGCGCGCGGAAGCAGAACAGCCAGCCGAGCGCGTAGACCACCCGGCTCTTGCCCGTGTGCCTGCCACCGTTGTGCACCAGCGTTTCGCCGATGACTTCGGCGCGCTTGAGCCAGAACCTCGTCGTCGTGCGCTTGAGCCAGGACGCGGACGACACCCCGATCGTGACGCCGGCCAGCACCTTCTCCCAGATGCGGGGTACGCCGAACAGGATCGTCGGCTGCACCTCGCGCAGGTTCGGCTGCACCGTCTCGATCGACTCGGCGAAGTGCACCTGCACGCCGCTGGCGGCGCTGAACCACGTCGTGAAGATGCGTTCGGCGACGTGGCACAGCGGCAGGTAGGACAGCGTGACGTCGGAGGAGGACGGCGGTGGCGAAGTGAATCCGCCGCCGTCCACCAGGACGTGGACGGCGAACTCGACGTTCGCCACGGTGAGCATCGCGCCCTTGGGCGGCCCGGTCGTGCCGGAGGTGTAGATGAGCGTCATGACGTCGTCTGGTTCGACGGCCGCCATGCGTTCGGCGAGCTCGTCCGGGAACGAGTCGCGGTGCTGGGCGCCCAGCGCCAGGAAGTCCTCCCAGGCCAGCAGCTTCGGGTTGTCGTAGCGACCCTTGATGCCGCGGGGTTCGACGTAGACGATCCACTCCAGGTCGGGGGTGTCCTCCAGCACCAGCAGCGCCTTGTCGACCTGTTCCTGGTCCTCGGCGATCAGGATCCGCGAACCCGAGTGGGACAGGAGGTAGGCGACCTCGGACGCGGGGTTGGTCGGGTAGAGCCCGACGGTGATGCCCCGGGCGGCGACGATGCCGAGGTCGGCGTAGAGCCACTCGCGCCGGTTCTCGGAGTGGATCGCCACCCGCTCCCCCGGCTGCAGGCCCAGCGCGAGCAGCGCGTGGCCGACCAGTTCGACGTTCGCCCAGTAGCCGGACCAGCTGACCTCCTGCCAGATGCCGAAGTCCTTGGCGCGCAACGCGATCTGGTCAGGCGTGCGCTCGGCGCGGTCCTTCACCCGCGTGACCACGGTCGTGGTCGTCGTCGATGTGGTCATGGCGTCACGCTCTTGTGCTGCTCGCCGAGGTACGCCCGGATGACGTCGGGGTCCTGCTGCACCTCCGCGGGCGTGCCGGTGCGGATCGGGCGGCCGAAGTCCATGACCATCACGCGGTCGGCCAGGTCCATCACGAGACCCATGTCGTGCTCCACCATGATCATCGGGATGTTCAGCTCCTCCCGGACGTCGAGGATGAACCGGGCCATGTCCTCCGTCTCCTCGACGTTCATGCCGGCGACCGGCTCGTCGAGCAGCAGGAGCTTGGGCTCCATGGCGAGCGCCCTGCCCAGTTCGACGCGCTTCTGCACGCCGTAGGGCAGCAGGCCGACCGGGAACCTGCGCCACTGCTCCAGTTCCAGGAAGTCGATGACCTCCTCGACCGCGGCCCTGTTCTTCAGCTCCTCGTCACGGGCCTTGCCGAGCCAGAAGAACGCCGACAGCGCGCCGTACCGCATGTGGTTGTGGCGGCCGAGCATGAGGTTGTCGACGACGGTGAGGTGGGAGAACAGCTCGATGTTCTGGAACGTGCGGGCCATGCCCTGCGCGGCGATGCGGTGCGGCCGCATGCCGATCAGGTCGAGGTCGCGGAACCGCACGGTGCCCTGCTGCGGCCGGTAGACACCGCTCAGGACGTTGAAGATGGACGTCTTGCCGGCGCCGTTCGGGCCGATGACGGCGAAGAGCTCGCCCTCGCCGACCTCGAACGACACCCCGTCGACCGCCACGACCCCGTCGAACGCGAGCCGGACGTTCTCGACCTGCAACACGGCGGTGGACGGCGCCTCCGCCGAGGTGCGCACGTCGGCACTCATGACAGCCACCGCTTCCTGCGCTTGTAGTGCTTGACCGCACGGAACGAGGAGGTGCCGAGACCGAGGTAGAACTCGCGGATGTCGTCGTCGGCGAGAAGTGCCTCCGCCGGCTTGTCCATGACGACCTTGCCGGTCTCCAGCACGTAGCCGTGGTCGGCGATGGAGAGCGCCATGCTGGCGTTCTGCTCGACCAGCAGGACCGTGGTGCCCTGTTCGTTGATCTTCACGACGAGGTCGCGGATCTGCTGGACCAGCAGCGGCGCGAGGCCGAGGCTGGGTTCGTCCAGCAGGAGGTAGGACGGCTCCGACATCAGCGCCCGCCCGATCGAGAGCATCTGCTGCTCGCCACCGGACAGGTAGCCCGCGCTCTGTCTTCGCCTTTCGAGCAGCCGCGGGAAGAGCTCGTAGCAGCGGTCCAGGTTCTGCTTGAGCCGCTTGGGTCTCGCGTGGCCGCCGACCTTGAGGTTCTCCTCGACGGTCAGTTCGGCCAGGATCCGGCGGCCCTCCAGGGCCTGCTTGATACCTCTGTCAGCGATCTTCGCTGGTGAGAGGCGGTGGATCGGTTCACCGTCGAGCGTGATCGAGCCCTTGGTGACCTTGCCGTCGTGCACGTCGAGCAAGCCGCTGAAGGCCCTCATCAGGGTCGTCTTGCCCGCCCCGTTCGCACCGAGCAGGGCCACGACCTTGCCCTGGGGCACCTGCAGGCTCACGCCGCGGAGCACCAGCATCACGTCGTCGTAGACAACCTCGAGGTTGTTCGCTTCGAGCACCAGCGCCTCCTATGGGCCCCTGACATACCGCGCAGTATGCAGCCCATGAGACTTGGATCACAGAGCGATTTGACCACTGTGGGTGATTTCGTGATGTGCACATGGCAAGTGGTTGAGCACTCTGCGTGACCGTCCAGAGTGGACACATGTCGGATGTGTAACGCGGCGTCGCTCGGGTACTCACCTTCCGACACCAATCGAAGGAGGAGGTTTCGTGACCACCATTGAGAAGTCGGTGGACGTCCACGTGCCCGTGAGCACGGCTTACAACCAGTGGACCCAGTTCGAATCCTTCCCGGCGTTCATGGACGGGGTCGAGAAGATCGACCAGATCACGCCGACCAGGACCCACTGGACCACGAAGATCGGCGGGGTCGTCCGCGAGTTCGACGCGGAGATCACCGAGCAGCACGCGGACGAGCGAGTCGCGTGGACCACGGTCGACGGGCCGCCGCAGGGTGGCGTGGTGACGTTCCACCGCCTGGACAACGACACGACTCGGGTGCACCTCCAGATGGAGTACGACCCGGAGACCATCACCGAGAAGGCCGGAGCGGCGCTGGGCGTCGTCGGCCACCGGGTCGAGGGCGACCTGAAGCGGTTCAAGGAGTTCATCGAGAACCGGGGTACCGAGACCGGCGCCTGGCGAGGCGACGTGACGCCGCCCCCACAGGTCTGATCGGTGCACGTTGACGCCAGACCAGCACGCGGCGTTCGAGGAACTCGCCCGCACCAGCCGTGACTCGCCGCGTTACTACGTGTTGCGGGACCAGCTGGTGCGCGAGTACCTCCCGCTCGCCCGGCACATCGCCCGCCGCTTCAGCGAACGCGGCGAGCCCATGGAAGATCTCGCTCAGGTGGCGGCGGTCGGACTGATCAACGCCATCGACCGGTTCGACGTGTCACGGCAGACGGACTTCCTGTCCTACGCCGTGCCGACGATCACGGGCGAGGTGCGGCGTCACTTCCGTGACCAGTGCTGGGCGGTGCGCGTGCCCCGCAGGCTGAAGGAGCTGTGCGACTCCATCGACGGCGCGACCGCCGAGCTCTCGCACAGGACCGGGCGGTCTCCCACTCCCTCCGAGATCGCCCGGCACCTCGGGGTGTCGCTCAGCGACGTCTACGAGGGCCTGCGCATCGAGAAGAACGTGGCGTTCGCGCCTCTCGACTCACTGGAGAGCTCGACCGTCGACGATCCAGCGCTGGAAGGCGTGGAGATCCACGAGGCCCTGCAGCCGATGCTGCGGGGCCTTCCGCGCCGGGAGCGGACCATCGTGGTCCTGCGCTTCTTCGGCCGGTTGACCCAGACGGAGATCGCCCGCCGCGTGGGCATCTCGCAGATGCACGTGTCGCGCCTGCTCACCAAGTCCCTGGAGCAGCTGCGGCACGATTTGCTGGCGGAGGAGTGAAATGAACGAGCGGGAATGCCGGGTTCTGGCGATACTGGGGTCATGAACCGGTTGCGGTGGCCCCAGAAGCTGGCGATCGGCACCGGGGTCCTGCTCGTGCTCTGGGGCGTGGCCGGGTTCTTCGTGACCGGCTTCGCGAAGTTCGCGGGCGAGGCCGACACCTGGGTCCTCGGGTTGCGCGTCAACCCGCTGCAGAACGTCATCCACCTGGTCTTCGGCGCCGCCCTGCTGTTCGCGGTGCCGCGTCTGAAGGCGCTGAGCGGGACCGGGCTGCTGCTGGCGGTGCTGTTCCTGGTGATGTTCGGGCTCGGCCTGGCCCGCTACGACGACGAGGTCGTGAACTTCCTCAACGTCAACCCCGGTTCGAACGCGCTGCACTTCCTCGCCGGGTTCGCCTCGCTGGCGACGGCGCAGGGCGCGGCGTGGTGCCGCCAGTGCGACCGCGCCGCTGCCGCCGCCGTCAAGCCTGCTTGAGCAGTGTGCGCACGGCCCGTTCCGGGTCTCCCGCGCCGATGACGTTGCCGTGCTCGAACGCCTCCACCAGACGCGGGTCCACGTAGGACTTCCTCGCCACGGACGGCGTGTTGCCGAGGTCCTGCGCGACCTCCTTCATGACCGCGCTGATCGCGCGCTTCGACGGCTTGCCCCGTTCGCGCAGGGCCTGTGCGAACGCCTGGGCGGCGAAGACCGTGGCGTGCCAGGTGCGCAGGTCCTTCACGCTGAACTCGTCGCCGACCAGTTCGCGGAAGCGTTCGTTGACGTCGTCGGCGGTGAGGTCGAAGACGCGGCAGTCCGGCGTCCGGTCGTGCAGCAGCGACCGGACGGCCCTGGCGAGCGCGCGATCGGTGATCTCCTGGTCCACCTCGACACCGTGCTTGGCGGGGAACCGGAAGCGGATCCGGTCGCCGGTGACCGAGAGGTGTTCGCAGAGCAGGGTCGCGACGCCGTGCGTGCCGTTCTCCTCGGCGTACTCCTCGTGGCCGACGCGGAAGACGCCGAGGTCGAGCATCCGCAGCGAGATGGCGAGCAGCCGCCTCCGGCCGCGCGACCTCATGTCCTTCTCGATCTGCTCGCGGAACTTCCCGAGCTTCGGGGCGAGCTTCAGCACGCGGGCGAACTTCTCCGTGTCGCGGTCGGCCCGCCACTTGTCGTGGTAGAGGTACTGGCGGCGGCCGGCGTCGTCGTACCCGACGGCCTGGATGTGGCCGTTCGGGTGCGGTGAGATCCACACGTCGCGCCAGGCGGGAGGGATGACGAGGGCCTTCACCCGCTCGACGTCGCTCGCGGACAAGGCCCCGCCCTCGGCGTCGAGGTACCGGAATCCCTTGCCGTGTCTGCGCCGCGTCCAGCCTGGACCTGCGGTGATGCTGCGCCGCAGTCTCATGTGGCCACTCCGGGATTGATCAGCATGGAACGCGGGTACCCGCTCGCCGATGAATCACTACACGGTCGGTGTGGAACAGGAGTTCCTCCTCGTGGATCCCGATTCGCGGCGGCCCGTAGCACTGGCACCCCGGGTCAGGGAGATCTCCAGCGCGCCGGGAGACCTCGACGTGCAGGGCGAGCTCACGCCGTTCCAGATCGAGATCGCCACCGGCGTCACCTCCTCGTTCGACGAGCTGTCCGAGCAGGTCCGGCTCGGCCGCCGGGTGCTCGTGGACGCCGCCGACGAGGCGGGGTGCCGGCTCGTGGCGACGGGCATGCCGCCGATCGGCGAAGCCGGACCCCCTCCCGGATCGGATGACCCCCGCTATCACCGGATCGAGTACTCCCATCGGAGGCTCGTGACCGGAACGGGTGCCTGCGGACTGCACGTCCACGTAGGCGTCTCCTCGGAGTCCGAAGCGCTGGAGGCCTCGAACAAGCTGCGTGCGTGGCTGCCGACGTTGCTGGCGCTGAGCGCGAACTCCCCGTACTACCAGGGAGAGGACACCGGGTACGCCAGCTGGCGGTCGATGGTGTGGTCGCGCTGGCCGGTGAGCGGGCCGCCGCCGCACTGGCACGGTCCCGCCGACTACGACCGGGCCGTCGAGGCGCTGATCAGCTCGGAAGCGTTGATGGACAGGGCGATGGTGTACTGGGACGTCCGCCCGTCGGCCGATCATCCGACGGTCGAGGTGCGCGTCGCGGACATCCCGCAGCTGGCAACGGAAGTCGCGGTCCTCGCCGAGCTGATCCGGGCCCTCGTCGTGACGGAACCCTCCGAACAGCGGGTGGACGACTCCGTGCTGCTGGCGGCATATTGGCGGGCGTCGCGCGACGGGGTCGACGGACTGGCCGCCGATCCACACACCGGAAAACTCTCCCCCGCGTTCGACCGGGCGGTGTCGCTCGTGGAGCACGTCTCGGTCGCGCTGCGCGATCGCGGCACTCTGTCTACTGTGGAGCAGCAGTTGGACTGGTTGCGCCACAACGGCTGCGGTGCCACTCGGCAACGACGCTGCCCGGACCCCGAGTCCCTTGTGGACACGCTGATCGCCCGAACGCGTGAGGAAACCTGATGCGCCTCCCCGCTCCCCGCGGCCACATGAGTTCAGCCCTGGTCACAGCGCTGCGCCTGCCGCCCTCGCCGCGGCCCGCGCTGCTCGTCAGCGGCGGCACCAGGGAAGCCTGGCAGGACGACGACCTGCAGCTGTCGCTGTGGATCTGCTACGAGCTGCGGATGCGCGGCTTCGACGACGTCGCCACCGGCTGGGAGGACCACCCGGCGCTGGCCCAGTTCCACGCGGCACTGGAAGCCCGCTGGGAGGAGGCGCTGCGGTCGCTGACCGAGGTCACCTCCCCCGCCGCGCTGCCGGACGAGGGACGTGCCGAGCTGGACAGGCACCACGCGTTCTGGCAGCCGCGCCGCGAGATGCGCTCGGTGCTGCGCGACATCCACGGCGACGCCTACGGCACGCGCTCGGCGCGCACCCATTCGGTGCTGTTCACCGTGACGCTGCGCGACCTGGACCCGTTCGCGGGGGTGGACGAGATGCCCGCCCCGACCCTCGCACTGGCGAACGCGCTGTCGTTGTTCGGCCTGCACCGCCGGCTCGTCGGGGCCCTCGTCGGCTTCCTGACCGCGGTCGACACGATCGGCGGCGACCCGTTCGCGCAACTGCTGCCCGTCCAGTGCCCGCCGGAGGACGTCCGCCTCGGCTTCACCGCGTGCCACGAACTGCACGCCCGCCTCACTCAGCACGTCCAGGCTTCCCTGCGGGCGGGTCGCACCTCGCTGAGGGGCCGTCGACCGCAGCTTTCCAGCCGGGCTAACGTGGGGTGCTGACAGCTGACGAAGGAGATCACGTGCCTGACCCCACTGCTCTGGCCACCGTGGTCGTCGACCGGCTCACGCCCGACGTGGTCGTGCTGCGCGTGTCCGGTGAGCTCGACACCACTTCCAGCGGTTCGCTGACCGGCCCGCTGGAAAACCACGTGACGGAAGGCCTGCGGGCCGTCGTCGTGGACCTCGGCGGCGTCCGGTTCCTGGGGTCCGCCGGGCTGGAGGCCCTGGTCCTGGGACAGCAGCGCGCGTCGAAGACCGGCGTCGAGTTCGTGGTGGTGGCGTCCACCCGGGCCGCGTTGCGTCCCATCGAGGCGACCGGGCTCGACGCGGTGTTCACGATCGTGAGGTCGGTGGACGAGGCGGCGCAGCGCTTCTCGTCCTGATCACCAGGGCGGGGCGCCCGTCGCGTCGAAGTAGGCGCCGGTCGGCCCGTCCTGTCCGATCTGCGCCATCTTCACGATGGCGCCGATGTCCTGCTCGACGGCGTTGATGCGCATCCGCGGGAACGTCTTCGCGTACTGCACGGTGACGAGGTTGACCGCTGCCGCCGACGGCGAGTCCTGGGGGCCGCTCACGTTCACCACGACGGCGGAGGCGGACCGTTCCAGCAGCGGCAGGTAGGTCTGCAGGACGCGCGCGGTGCCCTCGACGGCGCCCTCGAACGTCTCCTCCCCGGCTCCGCCGGTGTTGACCAGCACGTCGAGCGAGTCCAGGGACTCGGCCGAGGCGCCGTCGAGTGGCGCGAACCGGACGGTGTGACCGGCGAGAACGAGCCGGCGCGCGATCTCCGCGTCCTCGGTCGCGCCGGTGATCAGCACTGCAGCCATGCGTCCCACGATAGTGCCGCGACTAGTCCTGGCCGATGTCCTCGAACCAGAGTTCGGGGCGTTCGGCGATGAACGTCGTCATCAGCTCGATCAGCGCCGGGTCCTCGACGACGGTGATGCCGACGCCGTGCTCCGCCAGCCAGTCGTGTCCGCCGTGGAACGTCGTGGCCTCGCCGATCAGGACGTGCGAGATGCCGAACTGGCGGACCAGGCCGCTGCAGTACCAGCACGGCGACAGGGTGGTGACCATCGTGGTGCCGCGATAGCTGCGCTGGCGGCCGGCGTTGCGGAAGGCCGAGGTCTCCGCGTGCATCGAGGCGTCGCCGTCCTGCACGCGGCGGTTGTGGCCGCGGCCCAGCAGACGGCCGTCGCCGTCGAAGAGTGCCGCGCCGATGGGGATTCCGCCTTCGGCGAGTCCCATCCGCGCCTCTTCGGAGGCGACAGCCAGCATTTCTTCAGCAGTCATGCACTTGACGCTACTTCGTCCGAACGACTTCACGGTCGTCGACGTGCCGCCCTGGGTCGTTCTCCTCCTTGGCCTGCGTCGCACTGTCCTTTGTGTACTTCCCGTGTGGGTCGAAGAGCCGGGCGTCGCCGGCAGCTCACCAGACGAGCAGGTAGGGCTCCTCGAACACAGCGGTCTGGTCCTCGTCGTGCAACAGCGGTTGGAGAGCGACGATGTCGCCGTTGTACTCGAGAACGAAGTGCAACCCAGGGTCCCCGTGCGTGCGCTCCGCTACTTCCTTGCAGAGCTTCCTCACATGCTCCGGCAACGAGGGCAGCGTCTCGGCGTGCGGGACCACGACCACCACGTCGGGGTCCCCTACGAGAGCGAGTTGCCGAGCGATCTCGGCGTCGCCCGGTGGCGCCAGAATCACCCACGGCACCGAGTGCCGCCGCCAGAGCCGGAACGGGTAGACCCGAGATTCGATCTCGTCCAGCGCGTCCTCGGCGGCGCCTCCGAGCTCGGGATCGTCGAGCAGTTCTTCCAGCCGCGCCACCACCTCGGGCAGCACCTCGCGGTCGAGCCTGCCCATGTGCCCCAGACAGGTGACCGCGAGCTCGCGCAGCTCGGGTTTCGTCGTGCAGCCGAGCAGGATTCGTTGCAGTTGCTCGCGTTCCGGGTCGTGGTGGACCAGTGCCAGCATGGCCCGGTGTGCGTCCGGCCCGAGCGCCCGGAGATCCTCGTGCCACCTGGCCACGCACTCGGCGATCACGACGTCGGCCGCACGACGGGTCACGTCGGACAAGTCGGCGTGGTCCGGCACAGCCGCCCAGCCGTCCTCGACGCGCACCCGCAGCACGCCGTTCTCGACGCCGGCGAGCGCGTCGCCGTCCCACTCGAACACGACGCCGCCGGGCATCTCGACCTCGCGCATCGGGCCGAACCCGCTCAGCGCCTCCCGGACCCGTTCGACCAGGGTCACTTCGGCGGCAGCGCTTCCACGAACTCGCGGCAGCGCGCGATCCAGTCGTCCAGCGCCTCGTCCTCCGCCACGGCCTCCCCGGCGACGACCACCCAGCCGTTCATCGGCCGTCCGGTGAAGTCGAAGACGCGGGCGCCCGGCTGGGCCAGCGCGTCGGCCTGCGCCTCGGGCCCCACGCGCGCTATCAGGTCGGAGTTCAGCACTCCTACCAGCATGTTTCCGCGCCACATGAACACCAGGCTGCCGAACATCTTCTTCGTGCTCAGGTCCGGGAGGTCGCCCAGCGACTCGCCCAGACGGTGGGCCAGGCCCTCGTCGTACGCCACACGCTGAATACTGTCTCAGCGAGTTGCCAGGCGCCTCTCAGTTTCGTGTGGCTTCATGGACGTACAGGACGAAGGAGGCCATTTTGTTCGGCTTGGTCGGCTGGCTGCTCTACTGGCTCTTGACGCTGTTCATCCTCGTGATGATCGGCCGGATGATCGTGGACTGGGCGGTCACCTTCCAGGCGCGCGGCGACTGGGTGTGGAAGGTGCGCCGGGTGACCCACGGCGTCACCGAGCCGGTGCTGGCGCCGGTGCGCAAGGTGCTGCCGCCGGTGCGGTTCGGCGGGTTCGGGCTCGACCTGGCGTTCACGCTGGTGTTCATCGCGGCGCTGATCCTCAGGTCGGTCGTGGCGTGAGGACACCGGGGTTGAGCAGGCCCTGAGGATCCAGCGCGGCCTTGGCACCGGACAGGGCCGCGCCGAAGACGTCCGGCCGTTGGCGCGTGTACCAGGGCATGTGGTCGCGGCCGACGGCGTGGTGGTGCGTGATCGTGCCGCCTGACGCGATGAGCGCCTCGGAGACCGCGGCCTTGATCTCGTCCCACTGCGCGGTGAGGCCGCCCCAGCGCCCCGGCGCGTAGATGCCGTAGTAGGGCGCGGGGCCGTCCGGGTAGACGTGGGTGAAGCGGCACGTGACGACGCCGATGCCGCACATCTCCCGCAGCGCCCTGGTCGCCGCCTCCGTCACCGTCGCGTGCAACTCGGGGAAACGGTCCCACGTGCAGGCCGTCTCGAACGTCTCGGTGATCATCCCGTGCTGGGCCATCGCGTCACGCTGATAAGGCATGCGCAGGAACGACTTCCGCCACTGCTGCGCCGCACCCTCGACGACCTCGCCACCACCGCAGAGCTCCAGCGCTCGCGCGAGTTTCACGTCGACCGGGTGGTCCGCGGACTCGAAAGCCAGCACCAGCACGGCCTGTGCCGAGCCGGCGTTGAGGAACGCCTCCGCCGGGTCCAGCAATCGGCAGTTCGCCGGATACAACCCGGACTGCGCGATCAGCCGAGTCGCCTCGACGGCCCGTTCCCACGAAGCGAACCGCACCGAGGCCCCCGCCCGGTGCGCCGGCGGCTCCTGGAGGCGCATCCACGCCTCGGTGATCACACCCAGTGTGCCTTCGGAGCCCAGGAAGAGCCGGTCGGGCGACGGCCCCGCACCCGACCCCGGCAACCGCCGCGACTCGCTGATCCCCTGGGGCGTCACGACCCTGAGCGACTCGGTCAGGTCGTCGACGTGCGTGTAGAGCGTGGCGTAGTGGCCGCCCGCGCGCGTGGCGAGCCAGCCGCCGAGCGTCGAGAACTCGAACGACTGCGGGAAGTGCCGCAACGTCAGATCGTGCGGCTTGAGCTGGGCCTCCAGCGACGGCCCCAGCACCCCCGCCTGGATGCGGGCGGCACGGCTGGTCGGGTCGACTTCCAGCACCCGGTCCAGACGTTGCAGGTCCATAGTCACGGCGCGGTCCAGGTCGCGCGGCTCAACGCCGCCGACCACGGAAGTGCCGCCGCCAAAGGGAATCACCGCCACGCCGTTCGACCCACACCAGTCGAGCACGTCGACGACGTCCTGCTCGGTGCGCGGACGGGCGACGGCATCGGGCAGCTGGCCGACGTCGCCGGCGAGGTTGCGGGTGACGTCGCGGTAGGCCTGGCCGCGAGCGTGCGCGAGCCGGTCGACGGGATCGGTCGAGTAGATCTCGCCCGGCGGCTGGATGCGGGACTCCGGCACCTCCAGCGAGGCAGGGTCCGGCGGCGAGTGGAACGTCAGGTCCGCGTCCGGCAGCACCGCCCGGACCCGCTCGACCAGCGCACGGCGTTCCTCCGGGGTGACGGCGTCCTCGACGTTGCCCCAGCCCCACCACGACCTCGTTGTCATGGCGAGCAACCATAAGCGAAACGCCATCGTTCTGGAATGACCTTGAGTACATCTACTCGCGCGCCCGCGATGGTCGTCCGGCTAGCGTCACCGTCATGAAGTCCTGGGGGATAGCACTTCTGGTGATGGCGCTCGCGGTCACCGCGTACTTCGCCGCCCAACCGGACGGCAACAGGGCCACCGACGAGAAAGCCAGACAGGTCGCCGAGCGCATCGGCTACCCGCGCGGCACCGACGCCAACGCCTACGCCCGTTCCGCGCTGTGGGGCAACACCGACCAGAAGTACTTCGCGGTCCTGGAGATCACCGACAGCCCGACCAGCGACCCGCAGAAGGTGCACGCCAGCCTGCTCCTCCGCGTCCACGACCCCGGCACCTCCGAGTCCCCGCCGAGCTTCCGGCTCTGGGACGAGGATCCGGTGACCGCCTGCTACCTAGCCGGCTTCAACCACTACGGCGTCACCGGCGGTGGCCCCGACCGGGTCCGCTGCCCGGCCGGCGCGCGGCCGGTCGTCCCGCCGCCCGCCCAGCGCACAGGCGTGCCGGAGGACTACCTCGAAGCCTTCAAGACGATCCTCACCTCACTGCCGCCCAACCCGACGGCGGACGAGGTGCTCGCGGCGTTGCGCGCGAAGCTGCCGCCGGTGCCGGTGGACTCGGAGACCAAGCTGCCCTGGGTCGAGCCCCGCCTCGACGCCTTCGTCAAGGACGGCGCCGTCGGCATCGTCGCCGGTGGCGGTGGCTCCTGCCTCAACGGGGTGCGGCTCGCCGACGGAACGGTCGAGGCCTGGTACCCGCCGCGCGTGCAGACCCAGCCGGGAGAGATCGGCTGTTCCGGCGAAAGCGCACTGGTCCTCTACAGCACGCCGCCACCGAAGTAGGACCACTAGCCCGCGCCGAAGCAGACGAAGCCGACGGCGGCCGCGTAAGCCGCGTCGTCCACAGCGGCACGCTGGACCGCAGCCAAAGCCTCGGCCGGAGCCATCCCTGCAGCCAGCTTCTGGTGCAGCTCCACCATGACCGGCGCAGTTCCGTCGGTGGGCACCGGCACCACAGGCGCGATCAACGTCCGCGTGCCCAGCCCGAGAAGCGCCGCCGTGAACCCCATCAACTCGTCACCAGGACGAACGGCCGACTGCCCGGTGTCGCACGCTGACAGCACGACCAGCGTAGGCGGCTGACGCAGGCGTTCGATGTCGTAGACGGTCAACGGCCCGTCGGCCAGCTCCAAAGCGGAGAACAGCGGGTTGTCGACGCGGAACGAGCCGTGGGCGGCGATGTGGGCCAGCGCGGCACCGTCCATTGCGGACGCCACGGCGCTCACCGTCGCCTCGCCGCCGACCAGGACGCGGCCCGGCACGTGGGCGCTGATGGCCTTGATCTCGGCGGGGGCCGCGGCCATGCGCGGGCCCGCGGCCAGCACGGACTCGCCCGAGGCGTCCGGCACCGAGGTGGCGCGCAGCCAGACGGACGCGGACGGCGCGACCGTCACCTGGCGGTTCAGGACCGCCCACGGCAGGCCGTTCAGCGCGCCGGTGGGCACGACGACCAGCGGGCGGCCGTCGATGCGGGAGGCCAGCGGGTCCAGCAGGCGGCGGGCCAGCAGTGCGGCGGCGTGGGACGCCGACGAGCGGGCCACGGCCAGGTTCGGCAGGTTGGGCGGCAGGGTGACCAGGCGGTGCAGGGCGAAGCGGAGCAGGCGGATCTCGCGGACCACGCCCTCCGCCGGTCCCAGGGAGTGCAGGGAGGCGCGGCCGCCGGCCAGGACGACGGCCATCAGCGTGCCGTCGTCCTCCACGAACTCGATCAGCGCCGACGAACCCAGGGCGGAGACCAGGGACGGGACCGACGGCGGCTTGAAGACGGAGACCTCGCCCGACACCTGGCGGGTCAGGTCGCGGACGCGTTGCTCGGCGCGCACCAGCTGGGCTCGCAGGGCGCCCGCGGGTTTTCCGGCCAGCACGGCGGACTCCACGTCGGCCGCCACGGCGCGCAACGACGCCAGCGCGTCCTCCAGGCGTGGATCGTCGGGAGGCGACACGGACTTCATCCGCAGCGCGCCGGCGCGCCAGCTCTCGGTCCACGACAGCACGCGGGCGGCGTTGCCGGAGGCGACGGCCAGCCGCAGGCCCTCCAGCGCGAGGGCCTGGCCCTGCACGCCGGCCGACGCGCGCAGTTCGGCGGCGCCCAGGGACACCCGGTACTCGTCCAGCAGGCCGATGCCGCGCCGGAGAGCGGACGAGGTCCCCCGGACGTCGCCGGAGAGCTTGCGGCGCAACGCTTCCGCGTACCAGCCGCGCACGCGCAGACCGGCCGGGCCGCGCAACCGCGCACCGGCCGCCACCGACAGCTCCGCGACGGCACGCACGCGGTGGCCCAGGTCCGCGGCGACCAGGCCCGCGTCGATGCGGGCCTCCAGCGCGGGCAGCCGCCAGTCCATCGCGTCCAGCTCGGTGGCGACCCGGGACAGCGCCAGGCGCAGTGGACGCGAGCGGTCGCCGCGCAGCACGGCCGCGTGCAGTTCCAGGTAGCGCGCACCAGCCGCCCACAGCAGGCGCTGCTCGCGCCGGAAACGGCGGCGTGCCTCGGCGGCGAACGAATGCGCCGCGGAAGGATCGTCGTCCAGCAGGGCGATCCGGGCGCGGAAGTACAGGGCCTCGGAGACGCCCAGCGGGTTCTTCAGGGTCTTCAGCTCGGTGATCGCGCGGTCGGCCGCGGCGCGGGCCTCGTCCAGCAGCGGCACCGAGACGAGCAGCTCCAACCGGTTGACCAGCAGCACCGGGCGCATCACGTCGAGGCGGCGGTACACCTCCTCCGCCTTGTCGAACAACGTCAGCGCGGCGGGCACGTCGCCGCCGCGCGTCGCCATGATGCCGGCGTTCCAGTGCACGTCGGCGACACCGAGTTCCTGGCCGAGCTCGCCCAGCAGGGACGCCGCCAGCGAGAAGTCGGCCGACGCCTCACGCATGTTCCCCACGTACGCGCGCACGAGGCCGCGGTTGTTGAGAGCGCGCGCCTGGACCAGCTGGTCCCCGACGCGGCGCGCACCGGCGATGGCCGCCGTGTAGTCGCGCTGCGCGTCGTCGTAGCGGGTCAGGTAGTGGAAGACGACGCCGCGCTGCATCAGCGCGGCCACCGAGTCCGCGCCCGTCAGCTCCGGCATGGCGTCGTCCAGCAACGTCAGCGCGGCCTTCTGCCTGCCCGTGTAGGCGAGCACCCACGCCAGGCTCATCTGGGCCAGCGCGGCCAACCGGGGCAGCGACGCCTCGGAGGCGATCCTGATCGAGCGGCGGAGGTGCCGGGCCGCGCCGGGGAAGTCGTGCATCTCCCGCAACGCGAGGCCGATCGCGCGCTCGGCGATCGACCATTCCGAACGATCTTCCGTCGCGCGAAGGACAGCGCGGGCCATCTCCACGGCCGCGCGCGGGTTGCGCTGCCTGGCCTCCAGCGCGTCCTCCGCACAAAAGTCGGTCACGGCAACACTTTATCCGCTGTGGTAGCTTGATCAAGCTCGGTCGGGGTGCCCGTCAACGCTGCTTTAGTGAGGCCGTGGTGTCGAAAACGCCAGAAAGCGCGGAGCTTTACCAAAGAGCTTTCCTGCAGCTCATCGCCGACGACAAGACCATCAGCTTCCACGCCGAACGCGGGCGTGAATTCCTTTATCGACCCGGCCAGCTGCTCGTCGCCGCCGAGGACGAACAACGCGTGGTCGAAAAGCTCCGGGAAAACAACATCATCGCCCGGCCAGGCGAAGGATTCGCCGGTTTGGCACGATTGACGTTGCCGGACAACGCGGAGGACATTCCCCGCATTGTCCGCCTGCTGCGCGACCAGCGGAACTGGCCGAACGAGCGCGTGCCGCTGGTGCAGCCGCACCACGTGATCGTCGGTCACGGCGGCCTCGTCATGGGCAACCCCGGCGACCGGCCCCACCCGGCCGACCCGGTCTCCGCGCCGAAGTTCGACGAGCGCCTCAAGGACGTCCGCGTCGGCATCATCGACACCGGCATCTCCTCGGGCGCCGACAGCGACCACTCCGACTGGTTCGACGGCCGCTACGCCAAGGAGGCCGACGACGTCGACGCCGCCTACAGCAGCGGCGACCACTTCGCGCTGCAGGGCGGGCACGGCACGTTCGTCGCGGGCGTCATCCAGAACGCGGCGCCCGGCGTCACCTTCGACCCGGAGATCGGCCTCGACCCGAACGGCTTCGGCGACGAGGAACGGATCTGCCGCAAGATCACCGAGCTGGGCCGGAAGAAGATCAACGTGCTCAACCTGTCGCTCGGCTGCTTCACCGCGGACGACGTCGCCTCAGAACCGTTGCGGCGCACGATCGAGGCGCTGCCCGACGACATCGTCGTGGTCGCCTCCGCCGGCAACCAGGGCACGCAGCGGCCGAGCTGGCCCGCCGCGCTGTGCGGGGTCACCGCCGTCGCCGCCGCCCAGCAGGAGCGGGACGGGTCGATCGGCCCCGCCTTCTACTCGAACTTCGGTCACTGGGTCGACGCGTGCGCGATCGGCAACCGGGCGTCGACCTACCTCAAGGGCGAGTGGCAGCTGCCCGGCGAGGCCGCGGCTACGCCGTTCGCGCTGTGGGCGTACTGGTACGGCACGTCGTTCGCCGCTCCCCTGGTCACCGGCCGGATCGCCGCCACGATGGTCTCGGACGGCATCGACGCACGTCAGGCGCGTGACAAGCTGCTGGCGGGGCCGGAGTTCCACCCCGGCTACGGAGTTTTCGTCAAATAGTTGTATCTGGGAGGCAACCTCCGCCTCCGCCAGTTGTGACCGCAAGGAGTCGACGTGAGTTCTGCATCCCCGATCGCCGCGCTCGTGAGCGCGGCGGCCGAGGGCGATCAGTCGGCGTGGAACGAGATCGTGGACCGTTACACGCCGCTGGTGGTGTCGGTGATCTACAAGCACCGGCTGCGCCCTTCGGATGCGGCCGACGTGAACCAGACGCTGTGGCTTCGGCTCGTGGAGCAGATCGGACGACTGCGCGAGCCGGAGGCGCTGCCGGGCTGGATCATGACGACCACCCGCAACGAATGCCTGCGCGTGCTGCGCGTGCAGCAGCGGACGCACCTCTACGACCCGTTGTCGGAGTCCGACGCGCTGGAGTCGGAGCAGGCGGACGCGGACGTGGAGGCGGACCTGCTGGCGGTGGAGCGGCGGCAGGCGTTGCGCGACGGGTTCGCCGAGCTCACGGACCAGTGCAAGCGGTTGCTGCAGAAGCTGATGACGGACCCGCCGCCGAGCTACCAGGTCGTGAGCGAAGAGCTCGCGATGCCGGTCGGCAGCATCGGCCCGACGCGGATACGTTGCCTGGAGAAGTTGCGCAAGACCCCTGCGATCTCGGCCTTCCTGGGCTCGCCGGCGAAGAGAGGAGGTGTGCTGGGTGCGGCACGACTGGGACAGTGACGAAGTACTGCTCGACGCCTTGCGCGACGCGTTGAGCACACCCCAGGACGACGTCCCGCCGGAGTTCGTGGAGGCCGCGAAGGCCGCGTTCACCTGGCGGAACATCGACGAGGAGCTGATGCTCATCACGTCGTACGACTCCGTGCTGGACGACACGCTGTTCGCCCGTGCGCGGTCCACGGCCACGGCGCGGCAGCTGGTGTTCGACGCGGACGGCGTGATGCTGCAGGTCGAGGTGTCCGCGGCGGGGGTGACCGGCCAGCTGATGCCGGCGACCGGCCCGGTCACGCTGGTGACGCCGAACGGCGACCACGAGACCGCGACGGTCGACGAACTGGGGATGTTCGTGATGGGGGTCGCGCCGCGAGGACCGGTGAAGTTCCGGTTCGCCAGTGGTTGCACCGATTGGTTCATCCTATGACTGACATTCGTGTGATGGCGCAATTCATTCGTTCGGTCTACATCCGCGGCCAGTAGGGTTGTCGACGCTCAGAATTCGCATCGCGAGAGGTGTGCCGCTGTGGCCGATCGAGTCAGCTGGGTTCCGGAAGGTGTCAACGTCGACGTCCCGAGTTCCGCTCGGATCTACGACTACCTGCTCGGCGGCGGGCACAACTTCGAGGCGGACCGCGCGACGGCGGAAGCCCTGATCAAGGTCCTCCCGGTGCGGGGCATGGCGCGGCTCAACCGCGCCTACCTGCGCCGTGCGGTGCTGGAGCTGACGAGTCTCGGGATCAGGCAGTTCCTCGACCTCGGTTCGGGCATCCCGACCGTCGGCAACGTGCACGAGGTGGCGCACGAGGTCGCTCCGGAGTCCAAGGTCGTGTACGTCGACTTCGAGCCCGTCGCGATCACGCACGCCGAACTGATGCTGGCGGGCGAGCCGAACGTGACGGCCCTGCTGGCGGATCTGCGCGAACCGGAGAAGGTCGTGGCGCAGGCCGCGCAACACCTGGACTTCTCCCAGCCGATCGGGCTTCTGGTCGTCGGTGTCCTGCAGTTCATCCCGGACTCGGACGACCCCTGGGGCGTGTTGTCCCGCTACGTGGAGTCTCTCTCGTCCGGGTCGTACCTGGCGCTGTCGCACATGACCGCCGACAGCATGCCGGCGGCGATGGCGGCCGGTGAGGAGATCTTCGCGAAGACCGCAGAGCCGATCACGCCCCGCACCAAGACCCAGGTCGCGGACATGCTGACGGGCATGGAGATCATCGAGCCCGGCATCGTGTTCACGCCCCAGTGGCGGCCGGAGACCCCCGAGGACGTCGGCGACGAGCCGTCGAAGGCGAACCTCTACGCAGCGGTCGGCCGCAAGCCCTGATGTCCTCCTCGCCCCTCGCACAGCGCTGGGCGGCTGCTCTGATCGAGAGCGCGTACTCGCCGATGTCGCGGCGAAAGCTGACGCAGCACCTCGACGAGCACGCCGCCCGACTGCGTGCTGGGCAGGCGGCGGTGGCCATCGGCGAATGGCTGGTGCGCAAGCGCTTCACCGGGCCCGACTCGTTGCGGTGCACGCTGGAGGTGCTCGGAGGGGAGTTCTCGCCCGAGGTCCTCGGCGCGCTGGCGTCGGGGTACGTGCGGGCGACGCGCGACCAGTTGTTCGCCGAGCAGGAGAAGGTCAAGATCGCGCTGCTGAAGGCCGTCGAGGACGCGCGGCGCGACCTGCACGACAGCGAGGCCCGGTTCGCCCAGGTCTTCGCGACGACGGCGGTGGGCATCGCGATCTTCGACCTGCAGGGCGCGGTCGTGGACGCGAACGAGGCGCTGGCCGCCATCCTCGGCCACGAGGAGATGCCCAAGGAGCTCTTCGCCGAGCCCGATGCCGTCGCGCTGGCCGCGGCCTGCGACCGGATGCTCGCGTCCTCTGCGGACACCGATCGGCGGGAGTGGGAACTGTCCCGCGGCAACGGGGACACGGTGTGGGCGAACGTCGTCCTGTCCGTGCTGCGAGGCTCGGACGGGCTGCCCAAGTTCCACGTCGCGCTGATCGAGGACGTCACCGAACAGCGCATGCTCCAGGAGTGGCTGCGGCACCAGTCGCTGACGGACCTGCTGACCGGACTGCCGAACCGTGCGTCGTTCACCGACAAGCTGGAGTCCGCGCTCGCGTCCGGCGAGCCGCACACCCTGGGATACCTGGACGTCGACAGCCTCACGATCGTCAACGACGGCCTCGGTTACGCGGCGGGCGACGCCGTGCTGGTCGAGGTGGCGCGACGGTTGCGGTCGGTGCTGCCGGACGCGGTGGTGGCACGGGTCGGCGGCGACGAGTTCGTGGTGCTGATCCACGGGTCACCCGACGTCGCGGCGCTGGCGGCGATGATCGACGAGGAGCTCTCCGAGCCCGTGTACCTGGAGGGCGCCGGTGTCGCGGTGTCGACGTCGATCGGGTTCGTGCACACCTCCGGTCCCGGCGTGGATCCCACGGCCGTGCTGAGACGCGCGCATTCGACGTTGCGCAGAGCCGAGACGGGCGGCAAGAGGCAGTGGGGCATCTACGACCACGAGGCCGACGCCGCCGACCGCACCCGGTTCGCGCGGATCGCGGCGATGCCCGGTGCCTTCGAGAACGGCGAGATCTCCGTGGAGTACGCGCCGGTGTCGTGGGTTTCGGGACCAACGGCCTTCGTGGAGGCGTCCCTGCGCTGGGGCGCCACCCGGCACGACGACGTCGTGGCCTACGCCGACGCCCTCGGCCTGGCGTCGCGGCTCGGGCAGCTGGTGCTGCGGGACGCGTGCTCACGCGGCGAGCCGGTGCTGATCCGGTTGTCCGGGGACCAGTCGCGGGATCCGGACCTCGCCGCGCACGTGCGGTCCACGCTGCGGGCCAGTTCGTTCCCGGTCTCGTCGTTGTTCCTGGCGCTGGACGTCAGGTCGATGCCGGACAGCGAGGAGAACCTGGAAGTGTTGCACGACATGGGTGTGCACGTCCTGCTGCACGAGTTCGGCGGCGGTTTCGCCGGGCTGTCCACTGTGGATCGCAGTCCGGTGTGGGGCGTCCGGCTGGCCAGGCCGCCCTCGGAGCGGCTGGCGCGGCAGGGACTCGCGCTGATGGTGCCGCTGCTGCGGTCGGCCGGCGTGCACGTGATCGGCGGGCCGGGCGATCCGGACGAGCTCCAGGCGCTGGGCGTGGACCTGGTGGTCTCGCCGTGAGTGGTTGTGGCCGTCAGGGGGACCACAACCACTCACCCGCTGATTAGGCGGCGTCCGCGAAGGTCGTCGGCTGGACGGTCACCAGCGAACGGAAGTTCGCCTCGACCTCGGCCTTCTCCTTGGCGTTCGGGTTGGGGTTCTTGCACGACGTGCCGGCGCTGGCACCGGACATCAGGTCGGTGCACAGGCCCGTACGGCGGTCGGGCAGACCGAGCAGGTGCCCGAACTCGTGAGAAGAGATGCGCACGGTGTCGTGGCCCTCGTTGACCGCCTGGCGGCCCATGACCCAGCTACCGCGGCCGAGGCTCGTCACGTAGGCCCGGGGCCACTGGTTGTCGACGCGCACGGTGATGTTCGCGGAACCGGGCACCTTGCGCAGCACCACGTTCGTGACGCTGCTGTTCCACACCTGGGCGCCCTTGTCGATCGCGGCCTGGAACTCGCCGGTGTTGCTCGAGTTGTAGGTGACGACGCGGGCCGCGGCTTCCGCGGTGCCGATGACACTGCCCGAGAGGGCGGCAGCCGTGGCGAGCACGGCAATTGTTTTGCGCAGGGACACAGGAATCTCCTCGCAATGCAGGGTAATTGCACCCCGACTGTATCGCCGACCCGTTGGCGCACAAGAAGGGTCAAGTGTGAACCGGCACTGACACGGTCAAGAGCGTTCGTAGGTGATCAGCCCGCCACCAGGCCCGGCGTGTGACCTGGCGAGCGGAAACGTGCCCTACCAATGGATTCTCCCCGTTCTGCGACCTCGAACAGGGCGCCGCCGAACGGGCGAATAACTGTTCACACGCGTCTGGTTCTGATGGACCGGATGGTTGAACGCGATCAGCACGGTTCATGGTGAAGCGGCGAAATAGGCGGTGACGACACGCATGTCGACGGGTGGCGGAAAACTCGCGTTGTCCACACTCAATCCGCCGACCTTCACCATCCACGCCGGCTTCGTCCGATCCGTCAGCGGAGCTGCGCCCCGGAGAACGAACTCCGCCCCTTCATCGCATGAGTACGCCCCTTCCAGACCATCAGCACGGCCTGGCCAGTGAGAACCTCCGTTGCGACGGTGGCATTTCGCGCCGTTGGCGAGCTCCATGCCCCAGGGTTGCGCCTGCTCGTTCAACGGCGTCAGGTCAATCTGGTCAGTCGTGTTCCGCGTCAACGACCTGGTCCACGGCCCGTCGCCGCACAGCAGCACTCGCGGTGAAGGCGTAGTCCAGCAGACGTCGGCTCTCGCACCACCCGGTAGACAACCGAGGACACCCTCGTCGACCGCGGACGAAGAGGGGCGGCAGTTGGCCACCTCGACACCGTCGGCGACCCGATAGTCGGCAGCCGGGTTTCCCGACTTGTCCACGGCGGTCACGTTGACCACCTTGGTGGGCTGGTCCGGATCCGGATCGACGAACTCCCGAGTCGCTGTGGTGATGGTGCTCCCAGTCACCGGAGGCGCTGACGTTCCAACCGTCTGCACCACGACGCCAGGAGTGTCCGGTGCGTTGACCGTGCGAAAGACGTAGATCCCACCGGCCAGCACGACCACGACGATCACCGCCGTCCACGCCCACTTCACGACGACCGTCCGATTTCGGCGAGCACTGACCGCACCTTCTCCGCCGAGCAGTCGAACAAGTCGTCGAATGACTCGTTGGTCGGATGCCACTTGGTGAATCCCACCGGGTAGAGCACGCACTGGAACTGGTTCTTCGTCCGTCCGGGCGCCACCACCAGGCGCGCGTACTTCCCCAGGCCGATGCGATCGAACTTCCCGGCATCCTCACCGTTCAGCGGGAGGGAAACGGTTTCCTTGGTCGTGCCGGCCGACACGTCAGCGACGATTCGCCCTGAGTATGAATAGGTGTCGTCGCTCGTCATCCGGAGTTCGAGGTTGCCCTGCTCGCCGGGCTCGAGGTTGAACGCGAAGGGACGCGTGCCCGCCGGCGAGTCGGCAACGAGTTCCTGTGCCTTGCGGTCCCGATCAAGCCTGAGTTCGAGGACCGCGGCGTCGGCGTTGCCGCCGTCCGGGCACTGGAAGTGCATGACGGGCTGAGGTTCGTACCTGTTCACATCCACCGCGCGGAGGTTGTCGACGACCAGCATCGACCCGTCCTCCGCCGCGCTGCGAATGGATATCCGCTGGTACGGCGGGACTTCTGTGCCGAACCTCCGCAACCACTCGATCATCCCCGTATCGCAGTAGAAGCCGGCATCCGTCTGCGGCATTTGATCGATGGGAGCGTTGAGAGGCAGCGCGAAGTCAGTCACGAACTGCTTGTTGACCGGTTCGGCGACGAGGCTCGTCGCCTTCGTGCGGCTCTTGCTCAGCTCGGGAACCGAGCCGGTCAGCGCTGCCACGAGGCTGAGGATCGCGACGATGCCGCCTACGATCAGGAACCACGGGCTTTTGACTGCCGTGGTCAACCGGGTGCTCATCTGGCTCACTCCCTCCGAGTTCGGCGACTGGAGGGGTCATCGGGCATCGCACCGGAAGAGTTACGGCGCAACAGGTCCATACACCCGAACGGGGCCGGTGCGCGTGGCACCGGCCCCGTTTCCGCGGGAGGCGGGTAAGGCGTTCTAGGCGAACGAAGGCTGGCGCAGCGCGTGCTCCACCAGTGCGATCAGGATCTGCTTCGTCGACTGCCGGTTCCGCGCGTCGCACGGAATTATCGGCACCGCGGGCGAGATCGTCAGCGCGTCCCGGATCTCCTCCGCCCGGTGGTGCATCAGGCCGTCGAAGCAGTTCACCGCGATCACGTACGGCAGGTCTCGGTCCTCGAAGAAGTCGATGGGCGCGAACGCCTCGTCGATCCTGCGGGTGTCGACCATGACGACGGCACCGATCGCACCGCGGACCAGGTCGTCCCACATGAACCAGAACCGGTGCTGACCGGGCGTGCCGAACAGGTACAGGATCAGGTCCTTGTCCAGCGACACCCGGCCGAAGTCCATGGCCACCGTCGTGGTCACCTTGTCCGGCACCGCTGACAGGTCGTCGACTCCTACCGAGGCCTGGGTCATCACGGCCTCGGTCGTCAGCGGGGTGATCTCGGAGACCGACCCGACGAACGTCGTTTTGCCGACACCGAACCCACCCGCGACGACGATCTTCGACGACATCACGTTCAGGCCCGCCCCAGGTGACCCCGGGCGACCCGGAGCACCGTTGCTCATGGGAACTTCTCTCTACTCAGGCTCGCATGGAGACGTGCAGCTGGGCCCGGATCTCCGGCGTCAGCTGAAGACCGACCCGCTCCACCAGGCGGGTCATCGCGTAGCCGATGAGCCCGATGTCGCAGTTGGGTGCGGCGAGTACGGCGAGGCAGGACCCGTCGCTGATGGACATCAGGAAAAGATAGCCCCGTTCCATCTCGACGACGGTCTGTTTGACCTCACCGGCCTCGAAACAGCGTGCCGCGCCGAGGTTCAGCGAGACCAGACCGGACGAGACGGCGGCGAGTTGCTCCGCGCGGTCGTGCGGGAGCCGATCAGACGATGCGAGCAACAGGCCGTCGGCGGAGACGACGATCGCGTGCGCGACACCGGCCACCCTGCTGACGAAGTCCTCGACCAGCCAGCTGAAGTTGTCCAGTTCCTCAGTCGCGGTGGTCACTGGCGTTCCCTTTCTGCGATCACGGGGATGCCTCCGACGGCGGAGTCGAAGAGCGACTCGCGGCCCATCTGGACACCCTTCTGGTACGTGGCGAACCGCTGGCGCAACCGGTCGGCCGACCGGCCGGAGATGACGGCGGTCGCCAGCTGGGGCGCCGGCGATGACGGCTTGGGCAGCGAGCCGGGAACCAGGCGCGCCTTCGGGACGCGCTTGGGCAGACCGTTCTCCGTCGTCTGCGCGGCCGCGCCCTTGTCCAGCGCGCCCGCGGCCTTCCAGCCTTCGTCCGCCGCTCCCCAGTCGGACTCGGCGTAGTCGGCGACCGCGCGCGGCACCGCCGTCGGCGCCTCGATCTTCACGGTGTCCGCCGAACGCTGCCGCTTGGGCAGGCCGTTCACGGTGGCGGGCTCCGCGTCTTCCTCGTCGTGGTGCTCGGCGCGTTCCGGCTCCGCTGGCGGAACGTCCTTGACGGGGGGTTCGGGGGCCGAGGGGGTCTGGAACCACCTCGACAGGTCGTCGTGCGAGATCAACGGCTCGTCGACGATGGCGGGGAAGATCTCCGTGGCCGGCTCGTTGGGACGCTCGACCGGCGGCTCGTAGGAGTACCCGTCCTCGGCGGCCTCTTCCGACGCCTCGATCCGCGCGGTGAACAGGCCGTCGGTCGACGTCTGCTCGATGCGGTGACGCCCGGAGTTCTCGTCCTCGGTGGCGGGCGACGGCACATGGAGCGGGTGCTCCGGCGTCCACTTCGGCACACCGGACAGGGCCTCACCGGTGCTGGTGGACTCGGCCGAGGAGGGCAGCGGCGCGGCCGGCAACGGCAGCGCGGGCGCCGATCCCTTGTGCAGCAAGGAGATCGGCAGGATCACCTGTGCGGTGACGCCACCCTCTATGTCGTCGTTGTTCGCCAGCGTCACGCGGATCTCGTGGCGCTTCGCGAGCTGACCGACCACGTACAGGCCCATCTCGCGGGCCACCGAGACGTCGACCTCCGGCGGCTCGGCGAGCTTCGCGTTGAACTCGACGACGTCGTTCTCCTGCATGCCGACACCGCGGTCGTGGATGCGGATCGCGACCTCGCCCCTGCGGGTCTCGATCGTGCGCACCGTGACCTTGGTGGTGGGCTTGGAGAACGCCGTCGCGTTGTCGAGCAGCTCGGCGACGAGGTGCGCGAGGTCGTTGACCACGCGGCCCTGCACCATCAGCTCCGGCGTCGGCGCGATCTGGACGCGCGCGTACTTCTCCACCTCGGACACCGCGGCGCCGAGCACCTCGGCGATGGCGACCGGGCGGGTGACGCGGCGGTTGACCGTCGTGCCGGAGAGCACCAGCAGGTTCTCGCTGTTGCGGCGCATCTGCGTGGCGAGGTGGTCGAGCTCGAACAGCGACGCCAGGTGGTCCGGGTCCTGCTCGTCCTGCTCGAGCCGGTCGATCACGCTGATCTGCCGCTCCACCAACGCCTGTGAACGCCGCGACAGGTTGATGAACATGTCGTTGACGTTCGCGCGCAGTGCCACCTGCTCGACGGCGAGGCGGACGGCTTCGCGCTGCACGAGGTCGAACGCCCGTGCCACCTGGCCGACCTCTTCGGTCGTGTTGAGCGGCACCGGGACGATCGCCTCTTCCGCGGCGCGTTCCGGGTCGCGGTGCGAACGGATTCGCTTGATCGCCTCGGGCAGCTGGTTGCGGGCCACGTCGAGCGCACTGCGGCGCAGCACGCGCAGCGGCCGCAGCATCGACTGCGCGACCATCGCCATCAGACCGAACGCGATCAGCAGCGAGACGGCGACCAGCGCCGCGTCACGCCAGGCGTCCGAGCGAGCGGCGCCGGCGAGACGCGTGGTCGTCGCGTCGGCCTGGGTCTCCAGGTCGGTCGTGACCTCGCGAACCAGGTTCGCGGTGTCCTGGCCGATCTTGAGGACCTCGGCGTCCGTGATGGACACCGGCTTGCGCTCGAAGTCCTGCGCGAGCGCGAGCCGCACGAGCCGGTTGCGACCGTCCACGGACGAACCGGACACGATGTCCTGGAACTTCTGCCTGTTCGCCGGCGACGCCGCGTCGTTGAACTCGTTGAACGCCGCGTCCAAACGCGACTGCGCGGCACGCAGCTCGTCCGCGGCACCGGGCGCGAAGCCCCGGCGCAGCGCGGTGGACGTCAGCAGCGAGTTCTGCTGGCCGAGCTGCTCCTGCGCCGTGTAGAGCGCCTGCGCGGCGGACACCAGCGGAACGATCTCCGGCTCGCTCAGGCTGGAGATCGCGGCGCGGTGCACCGTGCTGAGCGAGGCGATGATCTGGTTGTACGCACTGATCACCGCGACGTCGGGGTACTTGGTGCTCAGCAACGTCACGCGCAAGCTCGCCAGTCCGTCGAGCGACTGCAGCGACTTGGTGAACGACTCCTGCAAGGGCGCGCTCAAGGCCGTGGCCGTCGCGCCCGAATCCCGGTACTTGCCCAATTCCGTGTCGGTGAGACCCGTCCTGGCGGCGTGCTCGGGGCACGCGTTCTGCCTGCCGGCGGCCACACACTGCACTGCCCAGTCACGTTCGACCTGTAGAGCGTTTTCCACCTTCGCGGCCTGGTGGCTCACGGCGAGCTCGCGCTGGACGTTGCCGAAGAGTTCGACGTCGTCGAGCTGGGTGTTCAGCCGCAGCCCCGCGAGAGTCGCGGTGCTCAGAGCCGGAACTAGCAACACCACCGCGAGCTTGCTCCGCAACCGCCAGTTGCGTAGGCGGAACCGGTCGATGCCTCGCTGGTCCTCACGACCGCGCACCGTCAACACTCCCCGCCCCGTTTAATAGCTGCAAACCTGGTGGATCTTGGAGTAAAACGCGCTGTTCTCATACCGCCGTTCGGACGACAAAACAGTGGTTCGAGAATCAACAACTTTGACCTGCGCGGCTAAACGGCCGTCGCACGATAATTCATCTGGCGGAAACGATCGCGCGGGTGACCGCGATCACGGCCTGATCACAGCCACCCGCGCTGTTCGTCAACTACCGGAGGGCTGGATGAGCATCGGCTTGACGTCGAGCTCCTTGTCCAGCATCTGGTACCGCTGCATCAGCTGGACGACGCGCTGCAGACGCGTCGCGTCGAGCGTCGTCGGGAAGGCGCCGAAGTGGACAAGACCTGCGGTTTCCTTGTCGACCTTGGCGTACTCGACGAGCAGCGGCTCGACCGTGGGACGGTCGGCGGCGTCGGCCTGGCCCTTGGCCATCGCGCGCTGGAAGGCGGCGACGGTCTTGGGGTTCTGCTTGGCGAAGGCACCGGTCGTCGCGTAGCCCGCGATCGGGATGTTGTCCGTCGGGCCGGCCGCGGCGTCCAGCACCTTGATCTGACCGGCGGCGCGCTGCGCGCGGGTGATGAACGGCTCGACCATGAACGCCGCGTCAACGGTCTTGTTCTGGACCGCCGCCTGCATGTCCGGGAACGGCATCTCCTTGAACTTGACCGAGTTCACGTCCACGTTCGCGGCCTCGAGCGTGGCCTTCGCGGTGAGCTCCGCGATGTTCCTGAACGTGTTGATCGCGATGGTCTTGCCGGCGAGGTCGGCAGGACTCTTGATGGCGGAGTCACCGGCCGCCAAGATCAGGAACATGTCGGGCTTCGCCTGGTAGCCGTCGGAGATGAGCTTGATTCCGTCGACCGCCTTCGCGGCGTCCTTCGACTGGGCGGCGAAGAACGAGACCCAGTTGCCGAACGTGAAGTCCAGCTCCTTGCTGACCAGGCCGGGGATCGCCGCGGCTCCACCCTGGATGACCTTCAGGTCGACCTCGAGGCCTTCGTCCTTGAAGTAGTTCTTCTTGATCGCCACGTGGACGGAGGCCACGTCGAGGATCGGCAGGACCCCCAGGGTGATCTTGGCCTTCTCGACCGGGCCGCTGCTGTTCGCATCGGCCGGGGGTGCTTGCTCTTTGCCGCCGAGCGCACCACAGCTCGCCACGGTGGCGAGCAGCGTGGCAAGGGCGATGCCACGGATGGCCATACGGCGGACTCTTCGAGTCATCGGGAGCACTCTCCTGTCGGAGCGGTGTCGTCGTTGCGGGGAAGGATCGCGACGGTCAACCACTCAGAGTAATGGCGCTGCTCCAAAAGACCCCAGTTGACCGACACGAGCAGGTTCCAGTCAACTACCTGCGGTGAGCATCTAAGCACAGCAGGTCTAGGGCTAGGAGAACCCCAGTTGAAGCGCTCCGTGACCGTTGTCGGCGCAGGGCCGGCCGGTCTGACCTTGGCAAACTTGATCCAGCAGTCAGGTATCGACTGCGTCGTGCTCGAAAAAGCTAGTCGAGCCCAAGTGGAAACACGTGCACGGGCAGGAGTCCTAGAGCACCGCTCCGTGACCATGTTGGAGTCACTTGGTCTGGCAGATCGTTTGCTGATGGAAGCAGACCGTCACGGAACGTGTGAATTCCGCGTGAGCGGCCAGGCGTTCCAGGTGTCGTACAGCGACCTCTATGGCGGCCGCGAACACTACGTCTACCCCCAGCAGGAAGTGGTCAAGGACCTCATCGGGGGATTTCTGGACAGAGGAGGTGACATCCGGTTCTCGGTCAGCGACGTGGAGTTGCGGGAGCTGACGTCCTCCCATCCGTCAGTAGCCTTCACCAGCGCAGACGGGGTCCGGGAGACGATCACGAGCGACTTCGTCGCCGGGTGCGACGGGTTCCACGGCGTGAGCCGTCCGTCCATTCCTGTGGGAGCGCTCTCAGAATTCACGCACCAGCACGGGATCGAGTGGCTGGCCATTCTCGCGGAAGCCCCTCCGTCGACTAAAGCCATCATTTACGCACTGCACGAGGACGGATTCGCGGGACACATGTTGCGGTCCCCGACGGTATCCCGCTTCTATCTTCAGGTACCGGTCGGAACCAAGGCTTCGGACTGGTCCGACGAACGTGTCTGGGAAGCTTTGCACAAACGTTTCACACTGCACGACTCGTCTTGGGCGCTGACCGAAGGAAAGATCATCGAGAAGCGCGTTCTCGACATGCGCAGCCATGTGGTCGAGCCGATGTCCTACGGCCGGCTCTACCTGATGGGTGACGCAGCCCACATCATCACTCCGGTCGGCGCCAAGGGCATGAACCTCGCCATGAACGACGCCGCAACCTTCGGACGTGCGCTTATCGACTTCTACGCCACCGGATCCGAGACCGGTCTCAAGACCTACTCGGAGGACTGCCTGCGCCGCGTCTGGCGGGCACAGGAATTTTCCCAGTGGATGGTGAACATGATCCACACCGACGTGAGCTCGCCGTTCTTCGGACGGTTGGCCCAGGCGAGGCTGGAGCACCTGGCGGAGTCCCCCGCCTACAGAGCCACCTTCGCGGAGAACTACGTCGGCCCCTGATGGGTAAAAATCAGCCCTACAGGGTGAGATCCCCGCTCCCCTAACGAGTGAAGCCGATCCCCTAGGGACCTCACCACGTCACGATCTGGGGCCAACTCCCGATGCCGGGGGATGTCGTTCATCCATACGGTTCATCACGACATCCCCCGATCCACCTACAGGAGCTTGAGTTCCATGGGCACCCAGCAGACGCTGCACGACTTCACCCTCACCCTGCTCGGCGACCTGGACGCCCGCGAGGCGTTCCAGCTCGACCCGGAGGGCACCCTGGAGGCCGCCGGGCTGGGCGACATCTCCCCGGTCGACGTCCACGAGATCCTGCCCCTGGTGCTCGACAGCGCGTCCGTCGTGAAGATCGACGCGATCGACAAGGTCCTGGTCGAGGCGGGCGACCTGACCGCCGTCGACAGCCTCAAGCTGATCACGGGCGACCTGGAGGGCGTCACGGGCATCGCCGACGTCGCCGCCCCCTCCGCGATCACCGCGCTGGTCACGGACTTCGACGGCATCGGCGACGTGACCGGCACCCTCGACGCCGTGAACGCCAACGAGGTCGTCGCGCACGTCACCGACGTCGCCGCCGTGCACGACGTGACCGGCGTGGTCGTCCAGGACCTCGACACCGACGTGCTGGTGAAGGACGTCGTGGACACCGACGTGCTCGTCGAGGACGTCGTCGGCTCGGTGGACGTCGACGTCAAGGACGTCCTCGACGTGACCGACAACGTCACCGGCAACGTGGTGCAGGACGTCGCGCAGGTCGGCGACGTGCACACCGACCTCGGCCAGGTCATCGGTGACGTGAAGTTCGGCGACGTCGACGTGCTCGACGGCGGCGTCGGCAACGGAGACATCGACATCCACCTCTAAGCCCCTTGTGGGTGCGCCAGGCTTCAGCCGAGGGGGCAAGACCTGGCGCACCAGGAAGAGCGTGCAAACGCCTTGTGGGGCACGGTGAGGCATCAGCCTGGGTTGGCGCCCCGGCGCTCGCTTGGGCAACGCCCTGGCTGTACTGGTTACTCGTTCAAAACACAGAGCCCCGGACCGCGGCGGTCCGGGGCTCTGCTGCGCGTTGCGACTGTCAGGACGAGACGGTCTCGCTGAGCGATTCCCGTTCCGCCGCAGCCCACTTGTCCACGTCCAGGGTGGGCTTGCCGCCGACGTTCAGCAGCCGGGCCACCTTGGACCGCAGCGCCACGAAGGCCTCGTCCGTCCGCGTCGTCACCTGGTCGCGCTCGGCGGGCAACGGCACCTCCAGGTCCGCCACCAGCTTCGCGGGCGAGCCGGAGAGCACCAGGATGCGGTCACCCAGGTACACCGACTCGTCGATGTCGTGCGTCACCACGAGAACGGTCGTGTCGTGCTCACGACGCACTCGAAGCAACAGGTCCTCCAGCTCGAACCGGGTCTGCGCGTCGACGGAGGCGAAGGGCTCGTCCATCAACAGCAACGCCGGCCGGTACGCCAGAGCGCGCGCGATCGCCACACGCTGTTGCATGCCACCGGAAAGCTGCCACGGCCGCTTCTTGGCGGCCGCCGAGAGACCGACCCACGCCAGGGCCTCGGCGGCACGCGCACGGCGTTCGGCGCGCGGCAGGGAACGCAGCGGGAACTCGACGTTGCCCTGCACCGTGAGCCACGGGAACAGCGAGCGCTGGTAGTCCTGGAACACCACCGCGAGGTGGGATCCGTGGAGGGACACGTCACCGCGGGAGGGCGCGATGAGTCCCGAGATCGTGCGCAGCAGTGTGGACTTGCCGCACCCGGAGGGTCCGACCACGCACACCAGCTCTCCGGCGCGGACGTTGAACGTGAGGCCGCCGATGGCCTCGTAGTCACCGTAGGTGTGGCCCAGGTCGGCCACCTCAAGCATGTTGCTCATCCCTGCTCCTCGGTTGCCAAGCCAAAGCCCTGCGTTCCACCGCCAGAAGCACGGTGTTGAGTCCGTAGCCCAGCACGCCCAGCAGGACGATGCCGGCCCACATGCGCGTGTAGTCGAACTCGCGCTGTGCCGTCATGAGTTGTGAACCGATGCCGTTGTCCGTGCCCACGAGCTCGGAGATGACCATCAGCACCAGGGAGAGCGACAGCGACACCCGCAGCCCGGCGAAGATCTTCGGCGACGCCGCGGGCAGCACCACCCCGAGAACCCACTGGTGGCGAGGGATCCGGAAGACCGCGGAAGTGTCCACTTTGGTCACGTCGACGGAACGGGCACCGTCCACGGTGTTGAGCAGCACCGGCCAGATCACGCCGAAGACGATGGTCGCGAGCTGCATCGACGTACCGCCCCTGAACAGCAACAGGAACACCGGCACCAGCGCGGGCGGCGGGATCGAGCGCAGGAACACCAGCAGCGGTCCCGCGTACTCCATCGCCCGGTCGGAGCGGCCGAGCAGCAGGCCCAGCGCCACGCCGACGACCGAGGCGATCGCCCAGCCCGACAGCAGCCGGCCGATCGACGGCAGGATGTGCTCGGTGACGTTCTGCGGCTCCAGGACCCACCACTCCCAGGCCGCCGTCACGATGTCGGACGGTGGCGGGAAGAACGGGTCGTCGGCCGCCATGCCGGCCAACTGCCACACAACTACGAGACCGGCGAAGACGGTCCACCGTTGGAGAAACTTGTTCACCAGGCCACCCAACGCCGGCGGACCCGCTCGAGACCGCTGTTCAGCAGGACGCCGATCGCGCCCGCGACCACGGTGCCGACGAGCACCTGGTCCATCCGGCCGGGCCCGCTGCGGGCGTCCATGATGAAGTAGCCGAGACCGATCTGGCTGCCCGCCATGAGCTCCACGCTCACCATCACGATCAGCGCCGTCGTCGCCGCGAGCCTGATTCCGGTGAGGACGAACGGCAACGCGCTCGGCAACGCCACCCGGAACAGCACGCCGACACGTCCGGTGCCGAAAACCCGTGACGTCTCAACGAGCAGCGGGTCCAGCTCGTCGAGCGCGTAGATGGTGTTGAACAAGATCGGCCACAGTGCCGCGTAGACCGCGAGCGTGATCTTCGTTTCCGGGCCGAAGCCCAGTACCACGAGCGCGAGCGGAATCAGTGCCACAGAAGGGATGGGACGGAGGAACTCGATGACCGCCCTGGTCGCGTGGCGCACGGCCGGAACGCTGCCGAGGACGAGTCCACTCGGCACCGCGATGGCGATGGCGATCGCGATGGCGATCAGCACCGCCAGAACCGTTGCCACGACATGACTGATGAACTCGGGGGATGTCAGCTGCACGACCAGCTCACCGAACACGAGGGACGGTGGTGGCAGCGCATCCGCAGGTAGAAGGGGAGAGCGTCCTAAGAGCTCCCAGAGCGCGAGGAACCCGGCAATGCCGATGAGTCCCCTTGTGAACGCACGCACTCGGTCACCCTAGAGAGTGGATCTCCAGTTCACAATGCGTGCACGCTCAACTCCGGGTTGTTTGCCACACATCGCGGCGGTTCAGCAGACCTCCACGCGCGCCACTTCGCCGAAGCTCTTCACCCATTCGGAGTCAGTGAGCCTCGCTCCGTCTTTTTCACACATCCTCTTGATGATGCGGCCGGTGTCGAGGTCGTACGGCAGCAGCTCGGGATCCTGGCCCCCGCTGCGCACGAGGAAGTCGCGGTTCTGCGGCCGGTACACCGCGCGCGTGGAGTTGCCGTGCCCGACGACGTACACGAGCCGGTCCGCCGGACGGTCGCTCGTGTAGAGCTGGTGGACCTCGAAGACGTTGTCGCGGACCACGGCCACGCGGCCGTCGTCGGAGAACGTGACCCGGGCTCCGGCCCGCAACGCCGTGTCGAGCCGTGCGCGCAGCACGGGCGTGCCGCTCGGCACGCGCTGCCACACCTCGACGATCGACTCCGGCGCGGAGTGCTCGACGGCGAGCCAGCGCCCGTCGCCGCTGTAGGTGATGCTGCGGGCGTAGGCGTGCTGGGAGATCGGCGGGCCCGCGGACTCGACGGTGCCGCCGATGCTCCAGAACTCGATCGTCGTGGTGCCGGTGACCGAGTCCCAGACGCCGGTCGCGAGCTCACGGCCGTCCTGGCTCAGCGCGACGGTGCCGGGGTTGCTCACCGGCATCGGGAGCTTGCGGGGGTTGCGCGGGTCGCTCAGGTCGTAGAGCTCGGCGTACTCGGACTCGTCCGGCGTCGGGAGCCCGACCTCGACCGAGCTGCCGACCTTGCCGACGAGCCGGGAACCGTCCGGGCTGAGGTCGAGCGTGCGGAACCGGCTGGGCAACGCCGTCAGGTAGGTGATGTCGTTCGCGTCGTTGACGGCCCACAGGTGTTCCTGGCCGACGAAGTCCCTCGTGACGGCCCGGCGTTCGGCGAGCTTCACGACCCGGTGGCGGTCGGCGAACTTCTTGCCGGGCGACGCCTTGCCGTCGTCGATGCCCCACATCCGGTCGGTGCCGTCCTCGTCGGTCACCGCCGCCATCTCCCCGCGCGGGGCGACCACCACGTCCGCGTCGTCCTTCGGCGTGCCGGTGAACGGGATGCCGCTCGCGACCGCGTTCGCGAGCCGCAGCACCTTCTCGGCCTCGGCCGACGGGCTGACCTCGTACCCGACCAGCGCGTACTTGTCGGCGTACGGCCGGCGTTGCTCCAGCAGCGCCTCGGACTGCGACAGCGCCTTGCCGCCCAGCGCCCTGTCGCTCATCTCGGTGAGCTTGCGTTCGTTCGAGAGCGCGTAGACGACGGTGCCGGGCACCAGCGCGATCAGCACCGCCATGACCGCGATCAACGCCGTCGAGCGGCGCGTCTCGCGTCTGGTGCTCATGTCGACGAACCGGCGCTCCTGGACCGTCAGGAACTCGCCGAGCTCCTTGGCCTTGCGCAGCCGCACACCCCGGTAGAGCGCCAGCGGGTCGCGGTCGCTCGCCTCCCACAGCTCGATCGCGGTGACGAGCTGCTGGTGCGTCCTGAGGTTCTCGCGTTCCTCGTCGATCCACCTCGCGAGCCTCGGCCAGCGCAGCACGGCGTCGTGGGTCAGTTCGACGCCGTCCTCGGTGAGCGTCACCAGCCTCGCCTTCACGAGGAGGCCGAGCAGGCGGGCGTCGACGTCCAGCAGACGGTTGCGGCGTTGCGCGATCCCGTTGCGCGGCACCGAGACGAGCCTCAGGAACAGCTGCCTGGCGGCGCGCTGGCCGGCCTCGCCGAGGCCCGCGAAGAAGCTCTCCGCGGACTGCGCGACGACGTGTTCGATGCCGCCGGACTCCTCGAAACCGGCGAGCGACAGCGTCATGCCGCGCTTGCGCCGCCACGTCTCGACCAGGGCCTGCTGCACCAGCGGCAGCGCGTGCTGGTTCGCGGCGTCGGCGACCAGTCGCGCGATCACCGCCGTCTCGACGGTGGCACCGATCTTGGCCGCGGGTTCGGTGATCGCGCGGCGCACCTGGTCCGCGCTCATCGGCTCGATGGTGATCTCGGCGCCGCCGACGCCCTTGTCGTGCCAGCGCCGCCGCTCGTCGGCACGGACGGAGAGCACGACGTGGGGGCAGCGGGTCACGGCGGCGACGAAGTCGTCCGCGTCCAGCGCCCGCTCGAAGTCGTCGACGAGGAGCACGAGGCCGGGGCGGTGCTGGCGGATCCGCAGCCTGAGGTGCTCGGGGTCCTCCCGGATCTCCTCGGCCAACCGGCTCGCGGTGGTGTTCTCGAAGACCTCGGCGAGGGCCTCGGCGAGGTCCCGGACCGGGTCCTGCCCCGGCGTGACCACCACGGCGTCGTCCAGGGCGGGCAGCAGACCGGCCCGCAGCAGCGACGTCCGGCCCGATCCGGAGGCGCCGAAGACGACGGTGACGGGCGTGGCCCTGACCGACTCGACGACCTGCTCGACGAGGCACTCACGCCCGAAGAACCGCTTCGCGTCGGCCTCGGTGTAGGGCTCGCCGCCGGGGTACGGCGTGTTCGGGTGCAACGGCTGGGTGTGCTCGGCGGCGAGTTCACGCCATCGCTTGGTCCAGGAGGCGGGATCGGCCTCGCAGGCCCGCACGAACGCGAGCGTCAGCGCGAGTGACGGCAGCTTGCGTCCGCCGGCCGCGTCGGACAACGCGGTCGGCGAGTAGTTCGCGCGCCGGGCCAGTTCGCGATAGCTCGGTTTGCCTGCCTGGTCACGCAGTCTGCGCAGGTCACCGGCGAACCGCAGCAGCGCGGTGTCCTCCGGGCCCAGCGGACGTTCCCCTCTTGGCATGCCGCCTCCTGGCCGGATTGTCCACCAAGGGTTCGCCCGCCGTCTAACGGCCCGCTAATCGCTCACCATCCGGACGTGCGCTTCGTGATCGTTCCACCACTCCGGTGCTGGGACTTCAGTCACGGCACGGCGGGGTGAAGTCCAGATCGCCGAAGTACTGCTCCCACTCCTCCCGGCTCATCCGCGGAACTGCCTGCTCACAGATCCTGACCGCCGGGTCGCGCGGGTCGGCGTTCCACAGCCGCACCGCCCGGTCCGCACCCCCGGTCACGACCTCGTCACCCCTGGGTGTGAGGCCGACCGCGGTGACCGGTCCGACGTGCCCGCGCAGCAGGGCCTGCTCGACCGGTTCGCCGTCCCCGAGCTGCCAGAGCCGCACCAGGCCGTCGTCGGTGGCGACCGCGACCTGTCCGGCGGCGAGCCACGCCGACGTGACCTCGCCTCCCCCGGACCGGATCGCGGCGCGCAGGACCGGGTCACGCGGGTCGGTGGTGTCCCAGAGGTGCACGGCCCTGCCCGCGGTGGTCATGAGGCGGTCCTCGCCGGCGAACTGGGCGCCGCGGGCGAACTCCCTGGTCAGCGACAGGAGCTTGACGTCACGCGGATCGGTGACGTCGACGAGGTGCACGGCGTGGCCGGTGGTGACGGCGGCCAGGACCTGGCCGTCCGGGCGGAACGACATGCCCGCCAGCGGTCCCAGGCCGGGCTGCACGGTGGTGAGGAGCCTCGGGCGTTCGCGGCGCAGGTCCGTCCAGAAGCTCAGGGCACCGTCCGCGCCCGTGGTGACGAGAGTGCCGCCCTGCCAGGCGATCGCGGTGGCACGCACGGGCAGCGGGGCCAGTTCGCGCGGTTTGCCGAGGGAGACGTCGACGACGTGCACGGTGCCGTCCTCGGCGGCGGACGCGACCAGGCCTCCGGTCGCGTCCATCGCGAGCGCGGTGACGGCCCCGGAGTGCCTCGTGGCGTCGTAGGAGGTGCGCGGGGACGGCAGGTCGTCCAGCGCCGTCAGCACGACCGTGCCGTCACGGTGCCCGGTCGCGACCTGCTGCCGGGTCGGGCCGACCGCCAGCGCGGTGACCTCGGACTGGGCTTCGCGCAGCACCTGGGACGGCACGTCCTCCTGCCTCAACCCGTTGCGCGCCTGGGGCAACGGCACGAGCCGGTAGGCGGCGAGCGCGACCTGCTGAGCCAGGGCGGGGTTCGTGGAACGCAGAGCGGCGGCCTCCCCCACGGCTCTCAGCACGGCCGCGTTGGCGCGCTGCTCCTCGGCGGCAATGCCTGCCCGCAAAGCGAAAACGGTCGAGCTGGCGGCGATGACCACGAGTGCCACGAGTGCGGCGAGCAGCTGGCGTTGACGGCGGGTGCGTCTTCGGGCGCTCGCCGAGACCTCTTCCTCCGCGGCCAGGCTCGCCGCGAGGAAGGCGCGTTCGCCGGCGTTCAAGGAAAGTCCTTCGGGGACGTTCACCAGGCGGCGTCCCCGCCACAGCACGCCGGGGTCGCGGTCGAGCGACTCCCAGGTCTGCGTGGCGTGCGTGAGTTCGCGCTGCGCCTTGATGTTCTCGCGGTCCTCCTCGACCCAGCGCTGGAACGTGGGCCAGCTGCGGATCAACGCCTCGTGCGCCAGTTCGACACCGTCGCGGTCGATCACGACGAGTCGCGCCGCGGCCAGCGCGAACAGCACCTCGTCGTCCGCTTCGAGTTCGGTCTGGTGCGCGCGGCGTTTGGTGTCGTCGGCGGTGACGAGCCGCAGCAGGATCTGCCGCGCCTGCTCCTGCCCTGCCGGGGAGAGGCCGTCGAACACCTCCTGCGCGGTGCGGGCGACGGCGTGTTCGAGACCGCCGACCTCCTCGTACCCGGCGAGGGTCAGCGTCATGCCGCGCCGGTGCTGCCAGGTCTCCGCGAGCGCGTGCGACAGCAACGGCAACACGGCCGCCTGCCCCACCGCGTCGGCCATGAGCCTCGCCAGCAGCCCGGTCTCGACCTTGGCCCCCACGGCCGCGGCGGGTTCGGTGATGGCGAGGCGGAGCTCGTCGGACGTCATGGGGCCGAGGAGGAGCTGCGCGCCTTCGAGGGCGTCGACCAGATCGGGATGCTGCGCGCAGTGGCCGTAGTAGTCGGCGCGCACTCCGATGACGACCTTCGGGCAGCCGAGGAGCGCCCCGATCAGCCACCGGCGGAGCCCTTCGTTGCGGCACAACGTGAACAGCTCCTCGAACTGGTCGACGACCACGAGGTGCGGATGCCGGCGGCAGAGTTCCCGGGGGTCCTCCAGCTCGCCGGCGAGCGCGGACGCCTCCCCGCCGATGAGCCGGGCGAGCGCGATCGCGCACTCCTCCACGGGGTTCGCGCCGGGCGTGAACAGCAGCACCGGCTCGCGGGTGCGGGCGATGAGACCGGCCCGCAGCAACGAGGACTTGCCCACACCGGACGGTCCGAAGACACCGGTGAGACGGTTCCGGGTGGTGAGCAGTTCGGCCGTCAGCCGCTCGCGCCCGAAGAACTTCGGCGCGTCGTCGGGCTGGAACATCGCGAGCCCCACGTACGGGTTGTCGTTCGCCTCACGGGGTTCGGACTCGACGACCGCCCGCCACCGCCGCGCCCATTCCTCCGGATCGGCGTCGCAGGCCTTCGCGTACGCCTTGGTGACCGCGAGGCTCGGCAGCTTCCGTCCACCGGCCGCCTCCGACAACGCCGCCGCCGAGTAGTGCGCCCGCCGGCTCAGTTCCCGGTAGGTGGGGCTGCCCGCACGCTCCCGCAGCCGGCGCAGATCCGCCGCGAACCGCAGGAGACCGCTCTCGCCCTCGTCGAGAGGGCGTTCCCGTCTCGGCATTCCGTCATTGTTCAGAGAACTTTGTTCAGCGGCCAACACATGACCGTGAACAACCCGTTCGCCCTAACGTCGAGGCGGACACATCTACGGGGAAGACCCGGTGCTCGCGCCCCGAACCGGCGCCGGAGTGGCCGTGGGCGGCCCGCGCACGCGCCGCCCACGGCTCACCCGCTCAGCACACGGGCACCCTTGCCACATCAGGGAAGTAGCGGCGCCACTCGTCGTCGGTCAGCGCGATCTCCCGTTCCCGGCAGAGCCCGTTGCGGACCTTCTCCACATCGGTGCCCAGCAGCCAGGCGGTCCGGCCGCCGTCGATCACGGCGAAGGACCTCTCCCGCTTCCGGTAGCGCAGTCCCAGCGGGTCACGGAAGCCGCCGAACGATCCCGCGTTGACCGCGTCCCCCTGCGCCCCGACGTCCCAGACGTCGGCCCCGAACTGGCCCTGCACGGCGATCTGCCGGTCGTCGTCGCTGAACGCGAACGAGGCGGCGAACTCGCCCTGCACGCGCGGTACCGTCGCCCACACCCGCGGTTCCCCGGCCGAGATGTCCCAGACGACGACCTTGCTGGAGGAGCGCAACGCCAGCAGCCGCCCGCTGTTGCTGATCTCGGCTTCGAAGAACTCCCCAGGCACCCGCCACGTCGTCCGCAGGCGCGGGTCGCCGTCGCCGACGGACCAGATCTGGGCCGACATCGTCTCCGTGGCGCCGTCGCGCACCAGCAGGGCGACCTCCCGGCCGGTCGGGGCGACGGCGGCGTCCGCCACCCGGTCCGGCGGCAGCTCGATCTTCTTGGGCTGTGCGGGGTCTCGCAGGTCCCAGACAGACGTCCGCGCACGGGGGCCGTTGTCCAGCAGCGCCGTCGTGACCGCCGTCGTGCCGTCGCGGTTCACGCTGAGCCAGGCCGTCCTCCAGGCCAGCGGCAGCACCCCGGCCTGTTTCGGGAGCGCGGGATCGGTGATGTCCCAGATGCCCGTCGTCCCGGACCTCTCGAACGCGAAGACCCGCCGGTCATCGGTGGTGATCACGACCTCGGCGACGTCGGTGCCGATCACCGGACCCTCCCGTCCCGCGTCGTGCACGGCCACGATCCTCGCCGGACCTGACGTCCCGGTCGCGACGAGCAGCTCGCTGTCCGTCTGCATCTTGAAGAACGCGTTCGCGAGTCCGGGCCCGACCGACACGGTCCTCGTCTGCCTGGCGGCGTCGGCGTTGAGCAACGCGTCTCGCGTCGCCTGGCCGGGAGTCACCGCGTACGCGGCAAGAGCGAGGCGTGCGGCCTGCGTCGGGTCGGCCGAGATCAGCCGCATGACCTCCGTCGCGGCACGGCCGGCCAGCGCGTCGTTGCGCTGCTGCGTCGCCTCCTGTGCCTTGGTGGCGGCGAACACCGCGGTGCCGGCCAGCAGCAGCACCAGGACCGACAGGACGCTGATGACCGCGCGGGCCCGGCGGGTGCGGCGACGGCCGGCGGCCTGACTCGCGGTGAGGAAGGCGCGTTCGGGTTCGGTCAGGTCGGTGGTGTCGAGGTCGGCCGCCTGGGCCAGCCGCGCCCCCTTGTAGAGGAGATCGCGATCGCCGTCCCACCCGGCGGCGGCCTCGGTGAGCCGGTGGTGGACGCGCAGCTTCTCGCGGTCCTCGGCGATCCAGTCGCGCAGCCTCGGCCAGGAGCGGATCAACGCCTCGTGGGTGAGTTCGGCGTGCTGTTCGGTGAGCGTCACCAGGCGGGCGTTGGCGAGCCGGTCGAGGACCTCGGCGTCGAGGTCCTCGCGGTTCGCGCGTCGTTTGGTGTCCTCGGTCCCCTCGCCGAGTGCGATGAGGCGCAGGAACGTGCGGCGGGCGGTCTGCTGCTGTTCTTCCGTGAGCTGCTTGTACACGGCCTCGGCGGTGCGGGCGATGGCGTGCTCGACGCCGCCCGCCTCCTCGTAGCCGACGAGCGAGAGGGTCATGCCGCGGCGGCGGTGCCAGGTCTCGACCAGGGCGTGCTGCACGAGCGGCAGGGCGGCCGCCTGGCCCGCGACGTCCGCGACGAGGCGGGTGACCAGGGCGGACTCGACGGTGGCGCCGACGTGCCGGGCCGGTTCGACGATGGCCCGGCGCAGTTCGTCGGTGGTCAGCGGGCCGACGAGGAGCTGGGCGCCTTCGAGCGCCTCGACCAGTTCGGGATGGCGGCCGACGTGACCGTAGAAGTCGGCGCGGACGCCGATCACCACGTGCGGTGCCGCGACGAGGGCCTGGACGAACCAGTCGCGTTGCTCAGGGCTCGCCAGCGTGAAGACCTCCTCGAACTGGTCGACGACCAGGACGAGGTTCTCGTCGTGCTGCCTGACGAGCAGGCCCAGCGCCGCGGGGTCGGTGAGCTCGCTGTGCAGGACCACCGCGGAGTGCCCGGTGAGCTGGGCGAGCCGGACGGCGCACTCGTCGAGCGGCTGCACGCCGGGAGTGAAGATCAACGCCTGGTCGAGCCGAGGCAGCAGGCCCGCGCGCAACAGTGACGACTTGCCCGAGCCACTGGCGCCGAAGACACCGGCGAACGGACGCGTCCGCGTGAGCTCGACCAGCTTGGCGGTGAGTTTCTCGCGGCCGTGGAAACGCTCGGCGTCTTCCTCCTGGAAGGCCTTGAGACCCACGTACGGGGCTTCTGCCGTGGGGTGCGGCGGGGCAGCGATGTCACGCCAGCGCTGTTCCCACTCCCGCACGTCGCCATCGCAGGCTTTCACGTAGGCGAGCGTGACCGCGAGACTCGGGAGCTTCTTGCCGCCGGCGGCGTCGGACAGCGTCGCCGCCGAGTAATGCGCCCGTGAAGCGAGCGCGCGGTAGGACGGTGTGCCCGCCCTGTCGCGCAGTTTCCTCAGATCGGCCGCGAACTGGCCGAGCTCCGTGTCCGCGCTCTCCAGCGGGCGTTCGGTGCGTGGCATGTCGATCTCCCCCTGAGACCGATTGTCCACACCCTGTTGTTCAATCCGCACTGCCGACCCCTTACAACGTCGTCGCCGTAGCGTTCTCGTCGCAAGGTGAATGGGGATTCACCGCAGGTCGCCCCTCCGGTTCGGGGCCGGAGGGGCGAGCGGGGTTCAGATTCTGATCACAGACCGACGAGCTTGTACAGCCCGCCGACCTCCTGGCGGTTCAGCACCCGCATCGAACCGGGACGCTGGTTGCCGAGCGACACGTCACCGACCGCGACGCGGACCAGCGACTGCACCGGGTACCCGGCGGTCTCCATGAGGCGGCGGACGATGTGCTTGCGACCCTCGTGCAGCACGATCTCGACCAGCGCCTTGCCGGGCACGGCGCTGATGAGCTTGAAGGAGTCGACCTTGGCCGGACCGTCCTCCAGCTCGATGCCCGCCTTGAGCTTCTTGTTGAGACCCTTCTCGACCGGGCCGGGGACCTCGGCGAGATACGTCTTCTTGACGTTGTAGCTCGGGTGCATCAGCCGGTGCGCGAGCTCGCCGTCGTTCGTGAGGAGCAGCAGCCCCTCGGTCTCGGCGTCGAGGCGCCCGACGTGGAACAGCCGCTCCTTGCGGTTGCGCACCAGGTCGCCCACGCACGGCCGGCCCAGGTCGTCCTCCATCGTGGAGAGCATCCCGAACGGCTTGTTCAGCGCGATCGTGACGACGTCCTCGCGGATCTGCACCCGCAGTCCGTCGACGTGCACGACCGCGGTCTCGGGGTCGATCCGCCGACCCTGCTCGCGCACGACCTGGCCGTCGACCTGCACCCGCCCCTGCTCGATCAGCTCTTCGGAAGCGCGGCGCGAGGCGATCCCCGCTTGCGCGAGCACCTTCTGCAGGCGCACGCCCTCGTTCTCAGACATCGTCGATCGCATCCACTTCGGGCAGCAGCGGGGCGATTGGCGGCAAGTCGGCAAGTGACGACAGCCCCAACCGCTCCAGGAACAGTTCGGTCGTGCGGTACAGGATCCCACCCGTGTCGCTGTCGGTGCCCGTCTCCTCGATGAGCCCCCGTGCGACCAGGGTCCGGATCACACCGTCCACGTTGACGCCCCGGACCGCCGCGATCCGCGCCCTCGTCACGGGCTGCCGGTAGGCGATCACCGCAAGCGTCTCCAGAGCCGCGCGGGTGAGTTTCGCGCGCTGGCCGTCGAGCAACAGCTTCTCCACGAACGGAGCGAACCGGTCTCGCGTGTAGAACCGCCAGCCGTCCCCCGCCCTGCGCAGGTCGATGCCGCTGCCGGACTCGGTGTACCGGGTGGAGAGTCTACGGAGTGCCTGCTTGATCCGCTTCACCGGCTGCTCCAGAGCGCTGCTGAGAGCGTCTTCGCCGATCGGGCTGTCGACGACCAGGAGGACCGACTCCAGTGCCGCCTCGAAGGTGGCGTCGTCGGTGAGGTCGGGCAGGCCGCTGTCCTCGATCGCCTCTTCCGGGGCGGCGGCGAGGAGCTGGGCTTCGAGGGTGGCGGCGTCCTCGGTGTCGACCGGGTCGGGCTCCGCGACCTCGGGCTCGTCGAGCACGACAGCGGCGGGGGCGGCGTCGTCGAGCGCGGCATCGGGCTCGGCTTCCGGTCCGGACCGGGCGTCGCCCGGCTCGGCCACGGCCTCGGCGGAGGGCGTGGGCACCTCCAGCTCGACAGCGGCGGGAGCGGCGTCGTCCAGTGCGGCGTCAGGCTCGGGCCCGGCACCGTCGAACGCCGGCCCCGGCTTCTCGATCTCCGCCGCGTCCGGCCCGACCAGTGGCTCGCTCATCGAAACTCCAATTGGAGGAAATCCCAGCCTGGTGACCAGGAGCCGGCAGATCCCTCGGAATCAGCCCCAGGTCGTTGTCTGCAAGAATATGAACTGTGAGCAGGGGGCTGGTGAGGCGGGCGTTCAAATACCGCTTCTATCCGACCGTCGCGCAAGCAGCAGAGCTGTCGCGCACGTTCGGGTGTGTGCGTCTGGTTTACAACATGGCTTTGGAAGAACGCGCCGCCGCGTGGGCTCACGAACAGCGGCACGTCACCTACGGTGACACTTCGGCCATGCTCACGACGTGGAAGAAGACCGAGGATCTGGCGTTCCTGGGCGAGGTGTCCAGCGTCCCGCTGCAGCAGACTCTGCGGCACCTGCAGAGCGCGTTTGGTCAGTTCTTCGCCCGGCGTGCGCGGCATCCGCGTTTCAAGTCGCGCAAGAAGTCCCGGGCTTCGGCGGAGTACACGCGTTCTGCATTTCGCTGGCGGAATGGCCGGCTCCTGTTGGCGAAGATGCCGGATCCGCTGGCGATCAGGTGGTCCCGGCCACTTCCAGAAGGAGTCGAACCGTCGACCGTCACTGTGTCCAGGGACAGCGCCGGACGCTGGTTCGTGTCGATCCTGGTGGAGACCATTGTGGATCACCACGTGCCCACGGCTCGAGCTGTGGGCGTGGACGCGGGTCTGACGGCGTTGGTCACGCTCTCCACCGGGGAAAAGATCACCAATCCGCGACACGAAAGAAAGAACCGGCACAGGCTCGCCAGAGCGCAACGTGCGCTGGCTCGTAAGCAGAGGGGCTCTGCCAACCGGGAGAAGGCACGTCGCACGGTCGCGCGCGCATATGCCCGTATTGCCGACCGACGGCGCGATTTCCTGCAGAAGCTCAGTACTCGACTCGTTCGTGAGAACCAAACGATCGTGATCGAGGACTTGAACGTTTCCGGCATGCTCCGCGGCCGACAGGCACGTGCCATATCCGACGCATCGTGGTCGCAGCTGCGGTCCATGCTGGAATACAAGGCCGCGTGGTACGGCCGGGAAGTGATCGCGATCGACCGGTGGTTCCCGTCGAGCAAAGCCTGCTCGGCCTGCGGGACGCTGACCAGCTCGATGCCGCTGGGCGTGCGGACGTGGGCGTGCCGATGCGGCGCGATCCACGACCGTGACGTGAACGCGGCGAAGAACATCCTGGCCGCCGGGCTGGCGGTCACAGCCTGTGGAGACGGTGTGAGACCGACCCGGCATGTACCGGCGAGGCAACCGTCACAACCTCCTTGCAAAGGGTGAAGAAACAGGAACTGCCGGGCGCGAGCCCGATGGGCTTCCCTGCCGACCAGGCAGGAAAGAAAGTCAACCGCCGTATTCCTCGTCCTCGTCGCCGGCGTGCACCTGCGCCTGCGCGTCCTCCAACGTCCCGCCGACCCACGTCACCTGCAGCGGACCGAGCGGGTCCTCCTGCTCGAAGGCCAGCGACTTCTCGCGGTACAGCTCCAGCAGTGCCAGGAACCGCGCCACGACCTCCATGGTCTCGGTGCACTCGGCGACGATCTCCGAGAACGACGCGGTGCCCTTCTCGATCAGCATCGCGCGCAGGAGGTCAGCGGTCTCGCGGATCGACACGCGGTGCTGGTGGATGTGCGCGACGGACAGGGTCCGCTTCTGCTTCGGGCGGAAGGCCGAGGCCGCGATCAGGGCGAACTTGTCGGGGGTGACGCCGAGCATCACCTCGGGCAGCAGGCCCTCGAAGCGCGGTTCCAGTGCCACCGAGCGCGGGTAGCGCCGGTACGCGCCCTGCTCCAGCTCGGCGAACAGGGCCGCGACCTGCTTGTAGGCGCGGTACTGCAGCAGCCGGGCGAACAGGAGGTCGCGCGCCTCCAGCAACGCCAGGTCGTCCTCGTCCTCGACGTCACCGGTGGGCAGCAGCCGGGCGGCCTTCAGGTCCAGCAGGGTCGCCGCGATCACCAGGAACTCGGTGGTCTCGTCGAGGTCCCACTTCTCGCCCATGCCGCGGAGGTGCGCGATGAAGTCGTCGGTGACCGTGTGCAGCGCCACCTCGGTCACGTCGAGCGTGTGCTGGGAGATCAGCTGCAGCAGCAGGTCGAACGGGCCTTCGAAGTTCGTGAGCCGAACCTTGAACTTGCCGTCGTCAACCGGGGTCTCAGCAGGGGCTTGCTCTGTCACTGCTCGCGCAACCTGCGTACCAGCAACGACGCGTCACCGTGCGTTTCGAGGTCGTCCAGCACGATGGCGATCGCCTCGCGCACCACGCGCCCGCGGTCGACGCCCAGCGAGTGCGAACCGCGCAGCACGAGCCGCGCCTGTTCGAGAGCGAGCAGTTCCTCGTCGGACACGTAGACCGTGATCTTCGTGGTGTGCTTGGTGCGGCCGGAACCTCGGCGTTGCTGCGGAGCGTCCTCGGTCGAGGAGACCTCGGTGGAGGGCGCGGCAGCGGTCAGCCTGAACAGTTCCGCGGCACCCGGTAGCGTCGGGCGGCGGTTCACCGGGCGATCACCTCACGAGCCAGCGCGCGGTAGGCGTTGGCGCCGGACGAGCGCGGTGCCCAGCGTGTGATCGGCTCGCCGGCCACCGTGGTCTCCGGGAAGCGCACGGTGCGGTTGATGACCGCGTCGAACACGATCTCGCCGAACGCCTCCACGACGCGGGCCATGACCTCGCGCGAGTGCAGCGTGCGCGGGTCGTACATCGTGGCGAGGATGCCGGTGATGTCGAGCTTGGGGTTCAAGCGTTCCTTGACCTTCTCGATGGTGTCGATGAGCAGCGCCACCCCGCGCAGCGAGAAGAACTCGCACTCCAGCGGGATCAGCACACCGTCCGCGGCCGCGAGGGCGTTCACCGTGAGCAGGCCGAGCGAGGGCTGGCAGTCGACCAGCACGTAGTCGTAGTGGTCGATGACGGGACGAAGGGTGCGCACGAGCGTGTGCTCGCGGCCCACCTCCGACACGAGCTGGATCTCGGCGGCCGACAGGTCGATGTTGCTCGGCAGCAGGTCCATCCCGTCGATCATGGTCTTGCGGATGACGTCGGGAACGGCGGTGTCGTTCTCCATGATGACGTTGTAGATCGTGGTTTCCAGCTGGTGCGGGTGCACGCCGAGGCCCACCGAGAGCGCGCCCTGGGGGTCGAAGTCGACGAGCAGCACCCGTCTGTCGTGCTCGGCCAGCGCCGCACCCAGGTTGATGGTCGTCGTCGTCTTGCCGACGCCGCCCTTCTGGTTGCAGATGGCCAGGATCTTCGCCGGGCCGTGGTGCAGCAGCGGCGGCGGATCCGGGATGCTGCGGCGCGTGCGGCCTGTCGGCCCGATCCCGTCGACCTGTTCGTGAGCGACGTCGTCCACCGGCGCGGCGTGCGGGGCCATGTTCAGATCGGCACGGGGCGCGAAAACGTGCTCCGGTGTCGACATGGCTGGCGTTCCCTCACTGGTCGTAGTCGTCTCTCCGGGCGCAGCCTAGGCCGCACCCGTGCGAGCGGCAACGCGCCTCGCCGGGTTTTGTCAAGACTGAGTTAGACCGCGACATCCGTTCGTGTTCGCCGGTCCGCCGCGGACAGCACCACGTCCAGCAGGCCCGGGAAGAGAAGATCCAGGTCATCGCGACGCAGTGACACCCAGCGCTGGTTGCCACGGCAGCGTGTTCGGGTGATACCCGCTTCGCGCAGCACGCGCAGGTGCTGGGAGAGGGTCGACTTCGCCACGTCCACCTCGAAGGCCCCGCACAGCCTCTCGCCGCTCGACTGGATCTGGCGCACGACCGCGAGCCTCGTCGGGTCACTCAGCGCGTGCAGCACAGCGGCTAGATCGATGGCCTGCGGGGACGGCTCGTCCAAGTTCGGCACCTGCCCACCGTACCCGTGGAAGCCTCATGTTCCAGTGGCCCGAGGGTGTGCAGTTGCGTAGACCTCCCTCAAAGTCGTAACGGTTACCAGTGTGTACACCTGAGTGGTCGTAACGGATGCGTGCCCGAGGAGCTCCTGCACCACCCGAACGTCAGCACCCCCTTCGAGCAGATGGGTGGCGAACGAATGCCGCAACGTGTGAGGGGACACCACCGAGGTGATTCCAGCCTGCTCCGCCGCGGTCTTCAGAACGGTCCACGCGCTCTGCCGTGAAAGCCTTCCGCCACGCGCGTTCAAGAACAACGCGGGCGTGCCACGTCCCTTGGCCGCCAGCGCGGGACGTGCTCGAACCAGGTAGGCGTCGACCGCCGCCAACGCCGGCCGCCCGACCGGAACCAGCCGTTGTTTCCCGCCCTTGCCGTCGAGCAGCACCGTCCGCTCGGAAGCGTCGATGTCGTCCACGTCCAGCCCGACGACCTCGGAAATTCGCGCTCCCGTCGAGTACAGCAGCTCCAGCAGCGCTTTGTCCCTGAGGTTTCCCACAGTGTCCAGGAGGGTGAGAACCTCATTGATCGGCAATGCTTTCGGCAGCCTCTTCGGCGGTGACGGCGGATGCACGGCCCGTGCGGCGTCATGTGGCACAACGCCTTCACGGTGCGCGAAGCGGTGCAACCCGCGCACGGCGACCAACGTCCGTGCTGCAGACGACGCCGCTAGCCCGCTTTCGCGCAGCACGGCAAGGAACTCACTCACCTGCAGTTCCGTCACCGCGGCCAAGTCCGTGACACCTGTGGACTCCAGGTGTTCGGTGTAGCGGCGCAGGTCGCGGGTGTAGGAGTCGAGCGTGTTGCGGGCGGGGCCGCGTTCCACGGCGAGGTGGTCGAGATAGGTCGCCACCAGATCGGCAATCACTCCAGCCCTTCCAACACGATCTCTCCAGCACGCGCGTTGACACCCTTGGCGAGCGCCGGGTCATCCGCGACAGCACGATCAAAACCCTTGTCCGCCAACGCGATGACGTACGGCAGCGTCACGTTCGTGAGCGCGTACGTCGACGTGTTCGGCACGGCACCGGGCATGTTCGCGACGCAGTAGAACACGGAGTCGTGCACGCAGTACGTCGGCGCGTCGTGCGTGGTCGGCCGCGTGTCCTCGAAACACCCGCCCTGATCGACCGCGATGTCCACGAGCACGCTGCCGGGCCGCATCCGCGACACCAGGTCGTTGCTGACGAGCTTCGGCGCCTTCGCACCCGGCACCAGCACCGCGCCGACCACCAGATCCGCCCACTGGCAGGCCTTCTCGACCTCGTAGACGTTCGAGGCGATCGTCTGCAGGTGGCCGCGGTAGGTGAAGTCGATCTGCCGCAACCGGTTGACGTTCTTGTCCAGCACGACCACCTCGGCCTGCATGCCCACGGCCATCGTCGCCGCGTTCATCCCCGCCACGCCCGCGCCGATCACCGCGACCTTGCCCGCCGCCACTCCGGGCGCCCCGCCGAGCAACACCCCGCGCCCGCCTTGGGCTCGTTCCAAGCAGTGCGCGCCGACCTGGGCGGCCATCCGCCCGGCGATCTCGCTCATCGGCGCCAGCAACGGCAACGACCCGTCGGGCAGCTGCACGGTCTCGTAGGCGATGGCCGTGATGCCGGAGACCGCGATCGCCGCGGTGCACGCCGGCGAAGCCGCGAGGTGCAGGTAGGTGAACAGCACCTGATCGCGGCGCATGCGGTGGTACTCGGGCTCGATCGGTTCCTTGACCTTGAGAACCAGGTCCGCGGACCCCCACACCTCGTCGGCCGACGAGGCGATCCGCGCGCCCGCAGCCACGTACTCGTGGTCGGGGAACGACGAACCCGCACCGGCGTCGCGCTCGACGACGACCTCGTGCCCGCGGCGCACCAGCTCGACCACTCCGGCGGGTGTGATCGCGACGCGGTACTCGTGGTTCTTGATCTCCTTTGGGACACCGACCAGCATCGCCGCAGCGTATTCCCGATATCGATCTGCTGCATCGGATACCGTGCGAGCCGTGTCAGAAGCATTCGGGCCTGAGCAGCAACGCATCGGCAACCAGCAGCGCGAAGAGGCGATCACCGCGCTCAACGACCACTTCGCGATGGCGCGGCTCGACATCGGCGAGTACCAGGAACGCGTGAACCGCGCGTCCGGCGCGCAGAGCTACGCCGAGCTCGCGGAGCTGTTCCGCGACCTGCCGCAGCCCCACCCGCCGTTCCTCGCGCCGCCGTCGGTGCCGTTCGCCGTGCCCCCGGCCGCGCCCGGCTACCCGCCCCAGCCGACCCAGCCGTACTACCCGCCGCCCACGGGCCCGCAGCCGCAGTACGCGGTCCCGCCGCCCCCGCCGGGCATGCTCCCGCCCGGCTACGGCAGCCCCGGCGCCCCGTACGGCTACGACCCGATCACCGGCGTGCCGCTGTCGGACAAGTCGAAGGTCGCGGCCGGCGTGCTGCAGCTGTTCCTGGGCAACCTGGGCATCGGCCGCTTCTACACCGGTCACACCGGCATCGCCGTCGCCCAGCTGCTGACCTGCGGTGGCTGCGGCATCTGGTCGCTGATCGACGGGATCATCATCCTGGTCAACGGCGGCACGGACGCGCAGGGCCGCAAGCTCAGGGACTAGTAGAGCGTCGCAGCCATCTTTTGGATGGTGACGGGTGGGAGTGATGCCGACAGTGGCCGCGCTTCGATCGTGAAAATCGCGCTCTCGTGGCTGCCACCTGCAGAGTTGGCGGTAGTTGGAGTGATCGGCAAACGCTTGCGCCAGTACTTTTCTACCGCCAACTCAGCGGCGACCTAACGTGAGAGCGCGGCCAGACCGCCTCGTACCCTGCCCGCCCGACTCAGCGGAGCACAACTGAGCCGCGACGCTCTACTAGTGGTGCGACCCGGAACGTCGGCTGGGTAATTCACGCTCAGCAGGGCGCCTCGCGGCACCGCCCCCACGCCCCCATACGTCCAGTACGAGGACGTGGGGGCGGCACCACGATGCACCCGTCTGACCGCGAATTCGCCCGGCAACGTTCCGGGCCACACCACTAAACCCCCGCGAGGTTTCTACCCACGCCCCACACGGCGGCAACGACGAGAACGGCGACACCGACCGACTTCGGCACGGATCGCCGTTCGTCATTCCACCGGTCGCGAGTCCAGCGCGCGAACAGCCACACGGCCAGAGGCACGCCCAACGCGAGCAACACGGCGTTGAAGTGGAACGCGCCGACGACATCCCCGTGCAGCAACGCGTGCACCATGCGCGTGGCACCACACGCGGGGCAGCTCAGCCCGGTCAGCCAGTTGATCGGGCACTTCGGCAGCAGGTTGCCCGGCTTGTTCGGATCGACGAACAGCAGCAGCACCGCGCCGGCGCCACCCAGTGCGAGAACGCCGAAGGGCGCCTTCAACCGTGCGAAGGCACCCTTCAACGTCTGCATGAGTCCAACTTACTTCTTGCGCGCGGCGAACCGGGTCGGCTTGTCGCGGAACGGTGCGTCGGCCGGGCGCGGTTCCGCCCGCCCCGCCAGCACCTCGTGTGCCGCGAGCAGCCCGGCCACGGCCGAGGAGTTCACGATCTCCCCCGCCAGGACCATCCGCACGGCCTCGTCGAGCGGGAAGCGGTGGATCTCCAGATCCGCCTCCTCCTCACCCTGCACCTCACGGTCCACTTCGGACAGTTCGCGCGCCAGGTACACGCGCACGACCTCGTCGGTGAAGCCGGGGGACGCGGCCGTGTCGACCAGCGTGTCCCAGCGCGCCGCGTCGAGCCCGACCTCCTCGGCCAGCTCGCGGCGCGCGCCGATGACCGGCTCCTCGCCGTCGTGGTCGAGCAGCCCGGCCGGCAGCTCCCAGAGGTGCCGCCCGAGCGCGTGCCGGTACTGGTGGATCAGCACGACCTCACCGGCGTCGTCCACGGCCACGACCGCGACGGCGCCCATGTGCTCGACGATCTCGCGCTTGGCCGTGCCACCACCGGGCATCTCGACCTCGTCGATCCGCAGCGCGACGACCCGTCCGACGTGCAGGTCCTCGCTGGAGACCGTCCGGAAGTCGTGCCGGGTCACTTGGACGCTCCGGCCTTCAGGGGCAGCCGGTCGGCCACGCGGTAGTCGATCGCGGCCTTCACGAACGCCGCGAACAGCGGGTGCGGCTTCGTGGGACGCGACTTGAGCTCCGGGTGCGCCTGCGTGCCCGCGTAGAACGGGTGCACGTCCGACGGCAGCTCGACGAACTCGACCAGGCGGCCGTCGGGCGACGTGCCCGAGAAGACCAGACCGGCCTCGGCGAGCTTGCCCCGGTACGCGTTGTTGACCTCGTAGCGGTGGCGGTGCCGCTCGGACACCTCGGTCGTGCCGTACGCCTGGGCGACGACCGACCCCGGCGTGAGCTTCGCGACGTACGCGCCGAGGCGCATCGTGCCGCCCATGTCGCGCTGACCGGCCACGACGTCCTGCTGGTCGGCCATCGTGGAGATGACCGGCGTGCCGCCCTCTTCGAACTCGCTGGAGTTCGCGTCCTCGATGCCCGCGAGGTTCCGCGCGGCCTCGATCACCATGCACTGCAGGCCGAGGCACAGGCCCAGCGTCGGCACACCGCGCGTGCGGGTGTACTTCAGCGCGCCGAGCTTGCCCTCGATGCCGCGCACGCCGAACCCGCCGGGGATCAGCACCGCGTCCATGCCGGACAACGCCCGTGCCGCGCCCTCGGGCGTCTGGCACTCGTCCGACGGCACCCACTTGATCTCGACCTTGGCGTGGTGCGCGAAACCGCCCGCACGCAGCGCCTCGGTGACCGAGAGGTACGCGTCGGGCAGGTCGACGTACTTGCCGACGAGCGCGATCTTCACCGTCTCGGACGGGTTGTGCACCCGCTCCAGCAGGTCGCCCCACACCGTCCAGTCGACGTCGCGGAACGGCAGGTCGAGGCGGCGCACGACGTACGCGTCGAGGCCCTCGGCGTGCAGGACCTTCGGGATGTCGTAGATCGACCGGGCGTCCACGGCCGCGACGACGGCGTCGGTGTCGACGTCGCACATCAGGCCGATCTTGCGCTTCAGCGCGTCCGGGATCTCCCGGTCCGCGCGGCACACGATCGCGTCGGGCTGGATGCCGATGTTGCGCAGCGCCGCGACGGAGTGCTGCGTCGGCTTGGTCTTCAGCTCGCCGCTCGGCGCCAGGTACGGCACGAGGCTGACGTGCAGGAAGAAGACGTTGTCGCGGCCGACGTCGTGACGCACCTGACGGCACGCCTCCAGGAACGGCAGCGACTCGATGTCGCCGACCGTGCCGCCGACCTCGGTGATGACCACGTCCGGCGTGACGCCGTCGGCGTCCGGCTCGGCCATCGCCCTGATGCGGCGCTTGATCTCGTCGGTGATGTGCGGGATGACCTGGACCGTGTCGCCCAGGTACTCACCACGCCGTTCCTTGGCGATGACCTCGGAGTACACCTGGCCGGTGGTGACGTTGGCGTCGCCGCTCAGGTCACGCGCGAGGAACCGCTCGTAGTGGCCGATGTCGAGGTCCGTCTCCGCGCCGTCGTCGGTCACGAAGACCTCGCCGTGCTGGAACGGGTTCATCGTGCCGGGGTCCACGTTCAGGTACGGGTCGAGCTTCTGCATCGTCACCCGCAGGCCGCGCGAGGTGAGCAACTGGCCGAGGCTGGAGGCGGTGAGCCCCTTGCCCAGGGAGGACGCGACGCCTCCCGTGACGAAGACGTGCTTGGTCGTACGTGCCTGCTGCACCAACGGGGCTCCCGTGAAAATCGTGGGGGCCGAATCCCCCTATCCACGGGCCATAACGCTAACACGCCGCCGGTCACTCAGCGCACCACGACCCGGCAGATCACATCACCCGATCGGCGCAGCGAGGGGTTTTCCCGAACCTCCCACGGCACAGGCCGGCATCAGGAAAAGTTGTCACGTGACCTTCGACGTGGCAGGGGAAGCCGCAAAAGCCGTGCGCGAACGCTCCGGGGCGTGGCGTTTCATCGAGGGTTTCGCGGCCGCGTGGGCCGAGCCGATCGAACCGCAGGACGGCTGGAACCGGGCCGATCTCGCCGCCGCCGAGGAACAGCTGCTCGTCCGGCTGCCCGAGGCGGTGAAGGAGGCGCTGTCGCTGTTCGGCAAGCGCCCCGACCTGACCAGCAACCAGGACCGCCTGCTGACGCCGTCCGAACTGCGCGTGGACGACGAGGTCCTCGTGTTCCGCGCCGAGAACCAGTGGGTCGCGGCCTGGGGAACGACGCTGGACGGCGACGACCCCGAGGTCCTGATCAAGCTCGACCTCGTGGACAGGACCGAGGAGCGCTGGGACACGTGGCTGCCCCGGTTCTCGCTGGCGTGCGTGGAGATGGTGCTGTCCGAGTCGCTGTTCCGCGACGGGGCCGGAACAGCGGACAGGGAGACGTCCGAGGCGGACGTCTCCCTGCTCGAGGACCACTTCGCCCTGCTGCCGCTGCACAGTCCCGGCACCCGCTGGTTCGTCGCGGACGACCTGGTCGTCCGCGAGGACGACCGCCAGTGGCTGTGGGCCCGCGCCCGCACCCCGGACGCCTTGGACCAGCTGCTGAAAGTCCTGCCCGGCGAGTGGAACACCGATTACTAGCTGGCTGTGCCCGGCGAGGACGCCTCCGCGTTGCCCGCGACGCCGTAACGGCCGGAGCGGCCCTCCAGCTGTTCGCTCAACGCCATCACCACGACGACCTGGCCCGCCGGGGTGTCGGAGTTGTCCACCGTGGACAGGATCGACGTCGCGGCGGTGTCCGCGCGGACCACGCCGATCGCACCCGTGCCGTTCGCCGAACCGTTCGCGCCCGCCAGGACGACACCCGCGCCGGCCCGGTCGAGCTGGGTGGCGAAGCGCGCGACGGTCGAGGCGCGGTCCGCGGCCGAGTCACCGATCGCGGCGCCACCGGTCAGCACGATCGCGAGCTGCGCCGGCTTCACCCCCGAGGTCGCCTTCACGAACCCGGCGTTGGTCAGCCCGGCGAGCGCGGAGGCCGTCTCGTCAGGCGTGGCCTGCGGTTGGTTGTTGGACGAGTTGAGCAGCAGCAACGCCCCGAACAGGCCTCCGGCGCGCGTGCCGGGGTCCGCGGCCGTGGGCAGCTGCGAGCCGGCGGGCTGCAGCCGTGCCACGAGGTCGCGCAGCTGGTCCCCTCGCGACGGGTCGGTGAACGCGTCGGTCAGCTGGATCTCGCCGGTGACGGTGGCGCTCGCGGACTTGAGCAGCCCGGTCAGCGCGTCCCGGTCGGACGGGCGGGCGTCCGCTGTCGTCACGATGACGACCGTGCGGTCGGTGAGCCGGTCCTTGACCGCGAGCGGGCCGACGGACGAGGCGAACTTGTCCGCCTCGGTCAGCTTGGCGTTCATCGCGTTGCGGTCGTTCTGGAGGTCGTTGACCTGCTGTGCCAACGAGTTCTTCTCGTCGCTCAGCCCCGACAGCAACCGCCCGCTGATCGCGGTCGACCCCAGCACGACACCGACCGCCAGCGCGAGGAACACCGCGGTGATCGAAACTATGTGGTAGCGCAGCGTGATCACGAGAAGAACCCCTTGATCCAGTTGACGACGGATTGCCAGCCGTCGACCACGATGTCGACGTAGACGTGACCGACACCGGAGACCGCGAGGGCCGCCGCCATGGCGGCGATCGCCGCGGTCACCAGCAGGACGATCACGCCCAGCGAGACCCGGCTGCGGTGCAAGGTCGCGACGGCCTCCCCGTCGACGAGCTTGCTGCCGAGCTTCAACCGGGTGAGGAACGTGGAGGGGTTGGAACCGGAGTGCCCGCGGTCGAGGAACTCACGCAGCGTCGCGCGCAGGCCCACCGTGACCACCAGGGACGCCCCGTGCGCCTCGGCGAGCAGCAACGCGAGGTCCTCCGCGTTGCCCGACGCGGGGAACGTCACCGCGCCGATGCCGAGGTCCTGGATCCGCTGCAGGCCGGGCGCGTGGCCGTCGGTCTGCGCGGGCACGACGACCTCGGTGGCCGCGCGCAACGACGCGGTGCCGATGCCGTCGGGGTCGCCGACGATGATGTCCGGCTTGAGCCCGGCGTCGTGCAGCGTGTCCGCGCCCGTGTCGACGCCGATCAGCACCGGCCGGTACTCGCGGATGTACTTGCGGAGCTTGCGCAGCTCCTCGGCGTGCGACGGCCCGCCGGCGACGACGAGCACCTGCCGGTCGCGCATCGGCACGTACACCTCGGGCACGCCGACGCCGTCGAGAACGAGCGCGCGTTCCCGGCGCAGGAACTCGATGGTGTTCGCGGAGAACGCTTCCAGTTGCGCCGACATGCCGGCCTTCGCCTCGATCATCGCGTCGGCGATGCTTTCGGCGTTCTGCTCGATCCCCTTGGCGAGCTCGCGTTCCCCGGCGTACACGACACCTTCGTGCAGCCGGATCTTCGTGCCTTCCTTGATCTCCCGCAGCGCGACGGCGCCGACGTTGTCGATCAGCGGAATGCCGGCCTCTATGAGCAGTTCCGGGCCGAGGTTGGGAAACCGCCCGGAAATGGACGGTGACGCGTTCACGACGCCGACGACCTCGGCCGCGACGAGCGCTTCGACGGTCCGCCGATCGAGGTCGACGAGGTCCATCACCGCGACGTCACCGGCACTGACGCGCCGAACCAGGTCGCTCGCGCGCCGATCAACCCGCGCGACGCCCGTGACTCCGGGTAGTTCGTGGTTGGTGCGGCTCAGCAGCCCGGAAAGCTTCATGGGCCGATAGTGACTCACGGTGCGCACGCGACAGGTGAGGCACGCCGGGCAATTCCGGCTGGTCAGTCGTCGGGGTGAACTACTACGGCTCCAAACGCGAGAACCACTGCGGTTATGAGCACCCAAATACCGTTGCCGAACCCGGCTTCCAGCGCCGGATCGATGGCGATGTTGCCCTCCTCGTGAAAGCTGATCGCGTTCAGCAAATACACGAACAACATTCCGGTGACGCCCGCGAGTGCGGCCGCTCCGGCGAAGGCGACCTTTCGCCACCGCATCCCGGCCAGCACGGCGGCGGCCGCCACCACGATCGGGATGCCGAACAACGGCCCGTGCTCGTCCGTCGTGCCACCGAACCGCGTGCTCCACCCCGTGGTGACGTACGCGGTCTGCGGCTGCCCGGGAGCCAGTTTGATCAGCAGTTCCGAGAACGGCAGGAACGTGGCCGCGACCGCGGCCGCGGCGGCGAGTCCGAGCAGGACGACGCCCACGATCTTCCTCACGCCGCCTCCCGTTGCACCGCAACGGCTCCGGCCAGCGCGACCAATGTCCCCACCGCGAGGAACACCAGCCCGAACCCGACCGCGAAGTCGCCCTGCTGCTCGACCGCGTGCCCGCGCTCCGACACCACGAGCGCTCCGATCACGCCCACGGCGCCGAGCTGCCCGGCCGCTCCCGCGAGCGCCGCCCGGCTGATCCAGACCCCGGCGACGAGCAGCACGGCGGTGACCACGACGGGCACCCCGTACCAGGGCGAGAGCTCTCCCGCGGGCCAGTCGCCGGGCTTGTTGAGGATCTCCGTTCCCCACGCCCGGACCACGACCTCGACCCCGCCGGCGTAGGCGGTCGAGTACCACGGCAACACCATCGCCGTGGCGGTCAGCACCACTCCCGCCGCGATCAACGCGATCGCCGTAGGTCTGCCGATCACGGAGTCTCCCGCTGCTCGTCGTCGTGCGGAATGGCGAGGCCGAAGGGCGGCGTGTCGTCATCGCCGTCGAGCTGGTGCACGACCACTCCCTCCTGCTCGTCATCGTCCTGTGCCACCGGCTCGGGACTGCGCCGCTGGGCCAGCACCGCCCCCGCGAGTCCGACGACGGCCGCGACCACCAACAGGTAGAAGCCGCCGTGGTAGCGCAGTTCGTCCTTGCTGGAACCGGCCTGCGGCTGCGCGTTGATGAGCCTGCGCAGTTCCCAGACCTGGACCACGTAGAGGAGCACGACCCCGGCCAGCAGCCCCGCCCCGCCCATGGCCAGCGGCCTCCCGACGAACGCGGTCCGCTCGCGCACCCCGAACGCCACGGCGACGGCCATCACGATCGCCGACACCACCACGGGCCACCCGGCGGCGAAGAGAGCGGACTGACCGGCGGGCCCGTCCTGCGGGTTCGACTCGGTGGCCCACAGGGTCCAGGTGACGATCAGATCAGACCCGAACCCCTTGTAGACCGTGCTGAAGACCTCCTCGAGCGACGCGACCACCGACAGCACGGCCCCCAGCGCCAGCAGCACCCATGCGATCTTGCGGCGGTCAATCACTCTTCGGCTCCACGATCACGGGGTATCCGTACGGCGGCGTGTCGGTGTCGTCCGCGTCGTCGTCGATCTGGTGGACGACCACCCCGTCACCGCTGGGCTCCACCTGGTCCGCCCGAGGCAGCTCCTGGTGCAGCACGGCCGCCACCACGGCCACCCCCGCGGCCACGATCAGCAGGGTGACCCCTTCGCCCTGCTCCACCTCGATCGGCACGCGCGCGTTGAACTCACCCATCAACTTCAGCAACCCCTGGATCCGGGAGACGGCGGCCCACGCCACCCCGGCCAGCAGCCCGGCCCCGAGCAGCGACCCGACCCGCAGTGCCGGAATCCGGAACGCCAGCACGGCTGCCAGCGCCATGACGAGCGCGGCCCCCACCGCGGGCTCACCGAGCTCGAAGGGTTCGAGCGGCAGCAGCTCGCGGAAGTCGTCCCGCCCGACCGCCCAGAAGCCGGCCTCGTAGCGCAACTCCCGGCCTCCGAGCACGATCTGCACGGAGTACGCGGACAGGAACGTGGCCGCCACGGCCAGTCCGGCCGCGACGACCACCAGCACCGCCCCGAGCACCCGGCGCGTGGTCAAAGTTCCTGTCACGCCTCCATCATGCCGAACCCGGCCGGGAACAGCGGAAGGAGCAGCGACCGGAACGGCCGCGCCGGTCAGGCCTTCTTCTTCTTGCGCCGGACCACGGGAGCAGCGGACTTGTCCGCCTTGGCCGCGGCCAGCAGCTCCTCGGCGTGGGCCCGGCCGGTGTCGGTCGAGTCCATGCCTGCCAGCATCCGGGCGAGCTCGACGACCCGCTGCGTCTCGTCCAGCTTCCGCACCGCGGACCGCGTGAACGTCCCGTCGGCGGACTTGTCCACCACGAGATGCCGGTCGGCGAACGCCGCCACCTGCGGCAGGTGCGTCACGACGATCACCTGGTGCGACCGGGCGAGCCGAGCCAGCCGGCGGCCGACCTCGACCGCTGCCCGCCCGCCCACACCGGCGTCGACCTCGTCGAACACCAGCGTCGGCACCGGATCCGAGTGCGACAGCACCACTTCCAGCGCCAGCATCACGCGGGAGAGCTCACCACCGGAGGCGCCCTTGTGCACCGGCAGGGCGGGTGCCCCGGGGTGCGAGATCAACCGCAGCTCGACGTCGTCCACGCCGGACGCACCGGCGTGCAGGACCGAGCGTCCGACGGTCAACGCCTGGGCATCACCGGACTCGGCGTGCCGGGGCCGGACGGCCAGTTCGACCGAGGCGTGCGGCATGGCGAGCCCGTCGAGCTCCTCGGTGACGGCCTTGCCCAGCTCCAGGGCGGCCTCGACCCGAGCGGCCGTCACCTGGGCGGCGAGCGTCGCGAGTTCCGCGGCCAGCTCGTCGCGGCGGGCGGCCAGACCGGTCAACGCCTCTTCGGAGGTGTCCAGCCCGCCCAGCCTGGTGCGCGCGTCCTCGGCCCAGGCGATCACGCCGTCGACGTCGGCGGCGTACTTGCGGGTCAGCGCCTTGAGCTCGGCCTGCCGCTGCAGGACGCTCTCGAGGCGGCCGGGGTCGGCCTCCAGGTGGTCCAGGTAGCCGGAGATCTCGGCACCGACGTCGGCCAGCAACGTCGCCGCCTCGACCAGCCGCGGCTCCATCTCCCGCAGCTTCGGGTCCTCCGACGTCGCCAGCCTGCGGGCGGCCTCGGAGATCAGCCCGAGCGCACCGGGGTTGTCCGGGTCGCCCTCCAGCGATCCGGACACCGCGAACTGCGCGCCCTGGGCGGCCTCGCGGAGCTGGTCGGCGTCCGCGAGCCGCCGCGCCTCGTCGTGGAGTTCGGCGTCCTCGCCCAGCTTCGGGGCGACGGCGTCGATCTCGGTCAGGCCGTGCCGCAGCAGGTCGGCCTCGCGGGCCAGTTCACGGGAGCGCTCGGTGCGTTCCTTCAACTCCGCCGAAACGCGCAGCCACTCCTCACGAACGGCCTGATAGGCGCGCAGAGGTGAGCTCACGTCCTCGCCGGCGAACCGGTCCAGCACACCGCGCTGCTCGGTCGGCCGCATGAGCCGCAGCTGGTCGTTCTGCCCGTGGACGGCGATGAGCTGCTCGGCCAGTTCGGACAGGACGCCGACCGGCACGGAACGGCCACCGACGTGGGCGCGCGAACGGCCGTCGGCGCCGACGGTGCGGATCGCGATCAGCGATCCGTCCTCGTCGGCCTCGCCGCCGACCTCCTCCGCCACCTTCGCGGCAGGGCTGCCCGCCGGAGCCTGGAAGCGGCCTTCGACCACCGCTTTGTCAGCCCCGGTGCGCACCCGCGATGCCTCTGCCCGGCCACCGCCGAGCAGGTGCAACCCGGTCACGACCATGGTCTTGCCCGCGCCCGTCTCACCCGTCACTACGGTGAACCCGGGGTCTAGTTCAAGGGTGGCCTCGTCGATCACGCCAAGGCCATTGATGCGCATCTCGGCCAGCACAGGGCGAACCTTACTTGTCGAGTCCGACATTTCCTCGCGGGCACCATAACGGGCAAGTGCCGACGCACCGAGCGGCGCGATCAGCCTGCCGATGGCCCCCGCCATCCCTTCACCGGCAGGTCGAACTTCTCGACCAGCCGATCCGTGAACGGTGCCTGGCGCAGCCGCACGACCTTGAGCGGCACCTCGCCCTCCACGATCTCGATCCGCGCACCCGCGGGCAGCTCGAACGTGCGCCGCCCGTCCGCGGACAGCGCCGCCGGGTGCCCGGTGGCCTCGATCTCGAACGCCACGTGCGACTTCGGCGAGACGACCAGCGGCCGGGCGAACAGCGCGTGCGCGTTGCTCGGCACCACCAGGATCGCCTGCACGTCCGGCCACACGACAGGGCCACCGGCGGAGAACGCGTACGCCGTGGAGCCCGTCGGCGTCGCGCACAGCACGCCGTCGCAGCCGAACGCCGACACCGGGCGTCCGTCGACCTCGACGACGACCTCGAGGATGCGTTCGCGGATCAGCTTCTCGACGCTGATCTCGTTGAGCGCCCAGGTCTTCACGACGACCTCGCCGGCGACCGTGGCCACCAGGTCGAGCGTCATGCGCTCTTCCACGAAGTAGTCGCGTTCGAGCACGTGGCCGACGGCCTCGTGCAACGCGTCCGAGTCGGCCTCCGCGAGGAACCCGACGCGGCCCAGGTTGACGCCCAGCACCGGCACCCGAGCCGGGCGGGCGAGTTCGGCGCCGCGCAGCAGCGTGCCGTCACCGCCCAGCACCAGCACCAGTTCGGTGCCCTCGGCCGCGTGGTCGTCGGCGGGCACGACCTTGGTGCAGCACGACGGGCCGAGGTCACGCGCCTCGTCGTCGAGCACCCTCGTCGTGACGCCCCCGACCGCGAGCCTGCCGGCCACCTGACGGGCGAGATCGATGTTGCTCTGGTGACCGGTGTGGACGACCAGCAGGACTTCCCTCATTGGGGCCCTTCTTCGACGGCGGTGCGCACCATCTGCGCAACAGCGTCCGATCCACCGGGGAGGGGATCCGCTTTGCGCAGCCAGAGGAAGTACTCGACGTTGCCGGACGGGCCGGGCAGCGGGCTCGCGACGACCCCGTGCACGGCCAGACCCAGTCCGGTCGCCGCCCTGGTCACGTCGAGCACGGCTTCGACCCGGAGTTCGGGGTCGCGCACGACGCCACCGGAGCCGAGGCGCTCCTTGCCCACCTCGAACTGCGGCTTGACCATGGGCAGCAGGTCGCCTTCCTCGTCGAGGCACGCGGCCAGTGCGGGAAGCACAAGCCTCAACGAGATAAACGAAAGATCGGCCACCACGAGTTCAACATTGCCCCCGATGTCCTCGGGCGTGAGGGTGCGGACGTTGGTCTTGTCCTTCACCACGACCCGGTCGTCGGTCTGCAGCTTCCAGTCGAGCAGACCCCTGCCGACGTCGGCCGCGACGACCTGCCGTGCGCCTTTGCGCAGCAGCACGTCGGTGAAACCACCAGTGGACGCGCCGGCGTCGAGGCAACGCTTGCCGGTGGGGTCGATCGCGAAGCCCTCGAGCGCGCCGATGAGCTTGTGCGCGCCGCGTGATGCCCAGTTCGGGTCGTTGCCGATGTCCTTGACGACGACCGCGTCGGAGGTCTCCACGGCGGTCGCGGGCTTCGTCGCGACGGTGCCGCGCACCTTCACGCGACCGTCCGCGACGAGTTGGCTGGCGTGCTCACGGGACCTGGCAAGCCCCCTGCGCACGAGTTCGGCGTCGAGCCGCACCCTGCGAGGCACTGTGCATCACACCTTGTCGATGCTCGACAGTGCGTCGGTGAGCGTCGCGTGCACGGCGTCGAACCGGGCAACGTGCTCGTCGAGGGGGACGTTCTCAAGCCCGTCGAGCCTCTCCAGCGCGCCTTCGATGGCGTCAGCCGGGTTGGGCGGCGGTCCGGGCAGGGGGTAGCTCACGGTCTTACGGTAGCCGATGGAGTACCGACAGGTCCGCGCCGACATACGTGGGCCTTTGCTCACCCGGAAGCGCTTGCGCCTCTTGTTCGGTGGACACACCCGTGAGGACGAGCAGGGAGTCCATCCCGGCGTTCACGGCGCCCAGGATGTCGGTGTCGAGGCGGTCGCCGATCACCAGCGGGCGGTTCGCGCCGAGGTCCTTCGCCGCCTGCTGCAGCAGCGGGGTGGCGGGCTTGCCGGCGACGAGCGGTTCCTGGTCGGTCGCGGTCTTCAGCGCCGCGACGAGGCTGCCGTTGCCGGGCAGCAGACCGCGTTCGGTGGGCAGGGTGGCGTCGACGTTGCACGCCACCCACAGCGCGCCGCCGCGGATGGCGACCGCGGCCTCGGCCAGCTGACGCCAGCCGAGGTCCATGGACAGCCCCTGCAGGACCGCCACCGCGCCTTCTGCGGTGTCGGTCGGGATGAGTCCGCGCTTGAGCACCTCGGCCTCCAGGGCCTTGGTGCCGAGCACGAGCACAGTGGATCGCTTCGGCAGGCGTTCGGCCAGCATGGCCGCGCCCGCCTGCGAGGAGGTGCTCACCTCGTCGACGTTCGTCTCGAACCCGAGCTCGACGAGGTGATCAGCGACCATCTGCGGTGAGCGGGAAGCGTTGTTGGTGACGTACCGGATCCCGACGCCCTTGCTTCTGGCAGCCGCGATTGCTTCGGCTGCACCGGGCACGGCCTCGGACCCTCGGTAGACGGTGCCGTCGAGATCGATCAGCAACGCGTCGTACCTGTCGACCAACGTCTCGCTCACTGCTCCGGGGTCTCCTCCTGGGTCAGCTCGAACGCGCGCTCGGCGGCGTCCGTCTCCCCTTCGTCGTCAGCCTCGGCGGCGTTGAGGAACCACTTGACGGATTCCTCGATGCGACCGGCCGCGGCCAGGTTGTCGGCGTAAGCGTAGAAGAGCCGCGCGGAGTAGGGATTGCGCTGCCCCGGATCGAGGTCGGGCCCCTGCAGCGCCACGACGGCGGCGTCGAGCTGGCCCATGTCACGACGAGCTCCGGCCGCGACGATCCGCAGCTCGATCTCGTCCTCCTGGCTGAGGTCCTTGACCGCCGGGTCCTTGGCGAGGTCGATGGCCCGCTCCGGCCGGCCCAGGGCCCGCTCGCAGTCCGCCATGATCGCCAGGTGGCCGGGGCCGGTCATCATCCGGCGGGCGGCCCGCAGCTCGCTGAGAGCCTCGGCCCACTCGTCCGCGAAGTAGGCCGTCAGACCGGCCGCCTCGCGCACGACACCGACACGAGCAGCCTTGCTCCGCGCGTACCGCGCGTGCTCCAGCGCCAGCTCGGGGTCCTCGTCGATGAGCAGCCCGGCCGCGGCCAGGTGCTTGCCGATGATCTCCGCGAGGCCCTTGGGCAGGCTGCGGAGCTCGAGCTTGATCTCCGGGTCGAGCAGCGACAGGTCGGCCTCGTCCGGCAGCGGCGGCCGTCCGCCACGGGGCGCGGGCGCCTCGTCACGCGGCTCGTCGTCGCCGGCCTCGCTGCTGACCTCGGCCGCGACGGCGTCACCCTCGGCGGGGGACTCGTCAGCCTCGGTCTTCGCCACCTCGGCCGCGTCGCCTTCAACGGCGACCTCGGTCTCGGTCTCGGTGTCGGTCTCGGCGGCCGTCTCACGGCCGGCCGCGGCACGAGTGGCCGCGGCACCGTCGCCCAGGCGGTAACCGGCGCGCTCGGCGGCCGGCGTCACCTCAGCGGCGACCGGCGCGTCCTGGCCGGCGGCCTTGACGTCGGTGCCGTCCTGACCGGTGCTCTCCTGGTCGGTCTGACGCTCCTGGAACCGCGCCGCACGCTCACGGCTGCGCTCGTCCTTGCGACGGTCGTCGCGCGGCGGGCCGGAACGCTCGTCCTTGCGGTTGTTCGAGTCGTCCCTGCGGTAACCGCCGCGGTCGCCCGAGTCGCTCTTGCGGTAGGCGGGACGGTCGCCGGAGTCGCTCTTGCGGAAGCCGCCGCGGTCGTTCGAACGGTCGCTGGAACCGCGGTACCCACCACGGTCGCCCGACTCGTCCTTGCGGTACGCGGGACGGTCGCTGGAACCGCGGTAGCCACCGCGATCGCCCGACTCGTCCTTGCGGAAACCGCCACGGTCGCTGAAACCCTGCCCGCGGGAGCCGCCACGGTCGTTCGAGTCGCTCTTGCGGAAGCCACCGCGGTCGCTGGAACCCTGGCCGCCGCGGTAACCACCGCGATCGCCTGAATCGTCCTTGCGGTAGCCGGGACGGTCGCTCGAACCGCGGTATCCACCACGGTCACCGGACTCGCTCTTGCGGTAGCCACCGCGGTCGCCCGAGTCGTCCTTGCGGAAGCCGCCGCGGTCGTTCGAACGGTCGTTGGAACCGCGGTACCCACCACGGTCGCCGGAGTCGTCCTTGCGGAAGCCGGGACGGTCGCTGGAACCGCGGTAACCGCCACGGTCGCTCGAGTCGCTCTTGCGGAAGCCACCGCGGTCGCTGGAACCCTGGCCGCCGCGGTAACCACCGCGATCGCCTGAATCGTCCTTGCGGTAGCCGGGACGGTCGCTGGATCCCCGGTAGCCACCGCGGTCGCTCGACTCGCTCTTGCGGAACCCACCGCGGTCACTGGAGCCGCTGCGCTCACCGGAGCGGAAGCCGCCACGATCGCCGGACTCGCTCTTGCGGTAACCGCCACGGTCGCCGGAGTCGTCCTTGCGGAAGCCGCCGCGGTCGTTCGAACGGTCGTTGGAACCGCGGTACCCACCACGGTCGCCGGAGTCGCTCTTGCGGAAGCCGCCGCGGTCGCTGGAGCCGCTGCGCTCACCGGAGCGGAAGCCGCCACGGTCACCCGACTCGCTCTTGCGGTAACCGCCACGGTCACCCGAGTCGTCCTTGCGGAACCCAGGACGGTCACTGGAACCGCGGTAGCCACCGCGATCGCCGGAGTCGTCCTTGCGGTAGCCGGGACGGTCGCTGGAGCCCCGGTAGCCACCGCGGTCGCTCGAGTCGCTCTTGCGGAAGCCACCGCGGTCGCTGGAACCCTGGCCGCCGCGGTAACCACCGCGATCGCCTGAATCGTCCTTGCGGTAGCCGGGACGGTCGCTGCGGAAACCGCTGCGCTCACCGGAACCCTGACCGCGATAGCCGCCTCGGTCACCCGAGTCGCTCTTGCGGTAACCACCACGGTCGCTGGAGCCGCCGGAGCTGCCGCGGTCGCTCGAACGGTCGCCGCGATAACCACCGCGGTCGCCGGAGTCGTCCTTGCGGTAGCTGCCGCGGTCGCTGGATCCCTGACCGCGGTAACCACCGCGATCGCTGGAGCCGGCGCGGTTGTCTCGACGGTCACCGCTGTTGGAGCGGTCGCCGGAGCCTTCACCGCGCTGGGGGTTGTTGCTGCTGCTGAACTTGCGATCGCCTGATGGACGGCCACCGTCGGAATGGCGCGGTCGGTCTCCCTGGCCACGCTGACGGTCGCCGGGACGATCCCCGAACCTTGACACCAAATCCTCCTACTATGGACACGCTGAAAGGGGCCTGTGAGCGAAGCACTGTAATTGTGCCCCGCGATCACAAGCCCCTTCAGGGAAGTA
>NZ_JAXAVV010000028.1:0-110662 GCF_033949925.1 Lentzea kristufekii | reverse complement strand
AAGTGGCTCACCTTCTACGCGATGAGGGTTCTGCGGTGGTGGGAGAGTTAGATCCAGCCCTTTGCCCTGGCGAAGCGGGCTGCTTCGTGGCGGTTTGAGGCGCCGGTTTTGCCCACGGCTGAGGAGAGGTAGTTGCGGACTGTGCCTGGGGAGAGGGAGGCACGGCGGGCTATCTCCTCGATGGGGGCGCCTTCCAGTGCTAGTTCCAGGACGTCTGCTTCTCGTGGGGTCAGGGGGCTGTCGCCGGCGCTGATGGCCTCGGCGGCCAGGGCCGGGTCCACGTAGCGGCCGCCTGTGTGGACGGTTCTGACCACTGTGGCCAGGACGTCCGAGGAGACGGTTTTCGGGAGGAAGCCTCGGACTCCTGCTGCCAGTGCGCGTTTCAGGTGTCCTGGGCGGCCGTGGCTGGTGACGATCATGGTGGAGCACGTTGGTAGTTCGAGCGCGAGGGACTGGGCTACCGCTACGCCGTCGAGGTCTGGCATTTGCAGGTCGATCACGGCCACGTCTGGGCGGACCACTCGGGCGGTGGCTATTGCCTCGGCGCCCGTGGCGGCTTGGGCCACTACCTCGAGGTCGTCTTCCAGCGACAACAACGCCGCCATGGCGCCTCGGATCAGGTGTTCGTCGTCGGCCAGGAGGATGCGGATCACGGGAGCTCCACGGTGAGGACGAAGCGGTTGGGGGCTTCCGGGGTCGCCGTTACGGAGCCGCCCAGGGCCGCTACGCGTTCGTGCAGGCCCGTCAGGCCGCTGCCGAAGCGGAACGCGTTGAGCGAGACGCCGTCGTTCGTCATCGTGAGGACCTTGCCGCGCAACGTGATCGTGCACGTCTTGGCCTCGCTGTGGCGCAGGACGTTGGTCACGCCCTCGCGGACCGCCCAGCCCAGGGCACCGGCCGGTTCGCCGTCGAACGTCACGTCGCCTATCACCCGGCAGTCGATGCCCGCGGAGGCGAGGAGTGAGCGGGCGCCTGCCAGTTCCACGGAGAGGTCGGCGGTTCGGTAGCCGCTGACCACCTCGCGGAGTTCGTCCAGGGAGTCCTGCGCGATCTGGCGGACTTCCAGCATCTCGTCCACCGCCGACGAGGAACGGCCGCGGCGGGCCAGCTGGGCCGCCAGGTCGGCCTTCAGGGCCACAGCGGAGAGGTTGCGGCCCACCACGTCGTGCAGGTCGCGGGCGAAGCGGAGGCGTTCTTCGGCCACGGCCAGGTTCGCGCGGACTTCGCGGGAGCGGTCGAGCTCCCAGACGATCGCGAGCATCCACAGGGTCGAGCGGAACGCGACCACCAGGAACTGCAGCATCAGGCTGACGAACAGGGCGTGGCCGGGTGGGGCGGTGAGCAGCATCCAGGCGCCGCCCAGCAGGGCCGCCAGCACGACGTAGCGCGGGCGGAGCACGGCGGACAGGGTGGTGATCGCCAGGACCAGGAAGATCACCGAGATGCCGTCGCCCGGGCTGTCGGGCTTGCCGGGCAACGGATCCGGGTAGGTCAGTGCGCCGGCGGCCAGCGCCGCGCAGGTGGTGATCAGGTAGGTCGTCAGCAGGGTGCGGGGGAACGGGCCCCGGCCCAGGTGGTGCTCGATGCCGAGGTGGACCAGGCGGCAGCTCAGCACCACGTAGGTCAGCAGCACCGCGACGAGCACGACCAGGGCGGCCGTGCTGATCTCCGGGGCCAGGCCGGTGAGCAGCAACGGCGGCAGGAACACGTAGCTGAGGTAGAACGTGTAGCGGACGAACAGGTCGAACCGCGCCGCGTTGCCACGCGACCGCCACCAGCCGAGCAAGTTCACCTCCGCGGATCCCACCTGAACCACCGCTGCACAGCGTAGGTCCCCAGGACGATCCACACCGCCAGGACGATCAACGGCTTCAGCACGGGTCCGTCGGCCCACCCGGCGCGCAGCAGTTCGAGCACCGGCGTCAGCGGCAGGTACTGCAGCACTGAGGCGATCCCGGAGGGCAGCGCCGAGAGCGGGAACATCAGGCCGGAGCCGAACAGACACGCCATCAGCACCGGCAACGACGTCACCTGCGCCATCTCCACGGTCCGGGTGAACGCCGAGGACGCCGCCGCCAGCAGCACGAACACCGCGACGCCGCCGAGCACGCCGAGCAGCAGGAACCACGGCCGCGTCGGCAGCGCGACGCCGGTGACCACCCCGACTACCACGGTGTAGAGCACCATCTGCCCCAAGGCCACCACGACGGACGGCAGGGCGGCGCCGGCCAGGATCTCCGGATCGGTCAGCTCGCCGACACGCAGCCGCTTGAGCACCAGCTCCTCGCGCCGCGCCACGAACGTCGTCACGAGGTTGTAGTACACCGCCATCAGCAGCGCGAACCCGATCAGCCCGACGACGAGCGGCACGCCGTCGGCGTCCACCGAGTACAGCACCGGCGCCAGCAACAACGGCAGCAGCAACGAGTTGAACAGCGCGGTCCGGTTGCGCCAGAACAACTTCAGCTCGGCCTGTCCCACAGCCACGGCCCTCATGCCGCCCTACCCTCCGCGATCGCCAGGAACGCCTCTTCGAGCGACGCCGACCTGGCGTCCAAACCGGACAGTTCGACGTTGTTGTGCTGAGCCCACACCAGGAGCTCGTGCAAGGTGGACTGCAGTTCGTTGGTCCGCACGGTGACGCGCCCCGACGACTCCACGTCGGCGACGACGGGCAGCGGGATCCCCGCCGGCGGCACGAACGAGATGCGCGACGGATACGCGTCCACCACCTCGGACACCGTTCCCTGCGCCACGATCCGGCCGCGGTGCATGATCGCCAGCCGGTCGGCCAGCGCCTGCGCCTCCTCCAGGTAGTGCGTGGTCAGCAGCACGGTCACGCCCTCGCGCAGCAGGGCGCGAATGAGCTCCCACGTGTTGCGCCGGCTTTCCGGGTCGAGCCCGGTCGTCGGCTCGTCGAGGAACAGCACCTCCGGCTTCCCCAGCAACGCCAGGGCCAGGTCCAGCCGCCTGCGCTCACCGCCGGACAGCTGCTTCACCCGCACCGACGCCCGATGAGCCAGGTCGACGAGCGACAACGCCTCGTCGACGGGTCGCGGCGACGTCAGCGTCCCCGCCCACATCCGGGCCGCCTCGTTCACGGTCAGGTCGGGCGGGAAACCGCCCTCCTGCAGCATCACGCCCATCCGCGGCCGAACGAGCTTGCGCTCCGCGAACGGGTCGTGGCCCAGCACGCGCACGGACCCCTCAGCCGGACGTGAGAGCCCTTCCACCACCTCCACCGTGGAGGTCTTCCCCGCACCGTTCGTGCCGAGCAGGGCGAACATCTCGCCCCGCTCCACATCAAATGACACGCCCCGTACAGCTTCGAAACCTCCGCTGTACCGGCGAGTCAGCCCCCGCACCTCGATCGCTGTCATGAGTGAACGATCTCGGGAGAAACGGTCAACCGGCAGTGCCGTCACACATCAGTTCCCCATGACAGATGTCATGACTCACGGGTGGGTGCGGATGACGAGCGCGTCCGCCACCACGGACGCCGGTTCGGACGCCAGCACCGCGATGTCCACCGTGCGCGCACGCAGTGCACGTACGAGAGAAGCGGTGGTCCCGTCGCGCGAGAACGAGGCCCGCGTGCCGCAGGAGCACGTGCCCGGTGTCGGTCAGTTGCACGCCGTCGCGCTTGCGATGATCAGATTAAGACCGTAATCTGACGACTGTGCCAAAACACGCGGATCCCGTCGAACGGCGCCACCAGGTGGTGGCCGCCCTCTACCGGGTGGTCGACGCCGAGGGGCTGGACGCGGCGAGCCTGCCCAGGATCGCCAGGGAGCTGGGTGCCACCACGGGCCTGCTGCAGAAGTACTTCCGCAGCAAGGACGAGCTGCTGCTGTTCGCGCAGGACCAGCTCACCGAGGAGCTCACGGCGAGCGTGCGGGCGGTCCTGGCGCAGGAGGGGAGTCTCCAGGAACGGCTGCACAAGGCGTTGTGCGCCATCGCGCTCGTGGACGACGCGGCGCGCGCACGGGTGTGGCTCGCGTTCGCTGCTCGTGCGGCGGCGAATCCCGTGCTGCTCCAACGGCACGTTGAGGGCGCGCGCGAGATCAGGGATCTGTGCCGGCACGTGCTGGAGGTCGCGGGCCTGGACGGCGGGGAGGCCGTCGGGCTCGCGGCCCTGGTCGACGGGGTGACGGTGCAACGCGCGCTGGAGCCCGAAGTGATGACGGGGGAGGTGGCGGCGCGCGTGATCGGCCGCCACCTCGAACGACTGTGGGGGAGCACATGACACTGGGACTGGTGGCGGCGCTGGCGGGACTGGCGCTGCTCGACTCGACGAGCATCGGGACGTTGTTCATCCCGATCTGGCTGATGCTCACGCCGGGGCGGCTGAAGGCGAGCAGGTTCGCCGTTTACCTCGGCACGATCACGGTCTTCTACTTCGTGGTCGGCGTTCTGATCGTGCTGGGCGCCTCGCAGGTGGTCGGTCACCTCGACGGCAAGGTGGTCGACTGGGCCCAGCTGGTGATCGGCGTCTTCCTGTTCGCGATCAGTTTCCGCTTCGACAGCAAGAAGAAGCTGGACACGGGGAAGTGGCGGAGCCGCACCAGTGGATCGACGCCGGCGCTCGCCGGCGTCGCGGTGCTGGCGGGCGTGGTCGAGCTCGCGACGATGCTGCCCTACCTGGGTGCGATCGGGATGATGAGCGCCGCCGACCTGAACGCGGGCCAGGTCTGGCTGCTGCTCGCCGGATACTGCCTGGTCATGATCGTGCCGGCCCTCCTCCTGCTCGCCGGCAGGCTGGCCCTGCGCGAGAGGATCGAGCCGTTCCTCACGAGGATCAGCACCTGGTTCGCGGAGAAGGGGGCGAGTGCGACGGGCTGGATTCTCGGCATCGCCGGGTTCCTGGTCGCACGTGATGCGATCGCACGGCTGTTCTTCCTGTGAACCATTTGGTCCAGTTGGCTGAACGACCCGGTTCCGTTTTGCTCCTACACTCGCCAGCGTGACTGGGCTGGACGATCCGCGCAGATCGGTCCCGCGCGAACTGGCGCCGTTGCTCCGAATGGAAGTCGCACCTGTTTCGGTGAGCATTTTCGAGGCGATCGAGAAATCGATTCCGGAATACAGCACGTTCCGGGACAACGTGGTCGACGGAATCCGGCAGGCATTGGTGAAGTTCGTCGACCGCATCGCCGCGCCGGATGCCGAACCCGATCCGCACGACGACATCCACCGCACGCTCGGGGCGTGGGAGTTCAAGTCCGGGCGCAGCCTCGACAGCCTGCAGGCCGCCTACCGGATCGGCGCGCGGGTGGCGTGGCGGCACGTCTGCGGGTTCGCCGAGCGGCGCGAGCTGTCGCTGCGCCTCATGTCGGTGCTGGGGGAGGCGATGTTCGCCCACGTCGACGAGCTGGTGAGCCTGTCGGTCGAGGGGTACGCGGCCGCGCAGGCGAGTGCGGCGGGCACGCTGGAACGCAAGCGGCGCAAGCTGATGGAGCTGCTCGTCGCCGATTCCGCCGGCAACTGGCAGGCGGTGCTGGACGCGGCGCGGGCGGCGGCCTGGCCGATGCCGGACCGGCTGGTCGCGGTGGCGCTCGAGCCGTCCGCCGCGCCCGCGGACGACCTGCCGGCCGACGTGCTGGTCAACTTCGAGGACACCACGCCGTACCTGCTGGTGCCGAACCCGGCCGCGGTGACGCGCTGGCTGCGCGGGGCACTGCCGGGATGGCGGGCGGCGGTCGGTCTGCCCGTGGCCCCTCAGGACGTGCGCAGGTCACTGGCCTGCGCACGCCGGGTCCTCGCCCTCTCCAGGGAGAAGGTGCTGCCGGACCGGCCGGTCCTCGACTGCGCCGACCACATCGTCGAACTGACCGTGCTCGCGGACGAGTTCCTCGCCAGGCAGCTCGCTGAACGGGCGCTGGCGCCGCTCGCCCCGCTCACCGATCTGCAACGCACCAAGCTCGCCGAGACGCTGCTGGTGTGGCTGTCGGCGCGGGGCGGGGCGCCCGAGGTCGCCGCCCGGCTGAAGGTGCATCCGCAGACCGTGCGGTACCGCGTCAACCAGTTGGACGAACTCTTCGGCGACCGAATGCACGACGCGCAGGAGCGGTTCAACCTCGAACTCGCCCTGCGCGCGCACTATTTGTTGCTGCGCGACTGACAAACACCGGGAAGTCATTTCGTACGCAGGTGATAAAAGCCGGTTTTCGCTTGCCTTGCCGAATCGAAGCTGGCTACTTTACTGACGAGTAACGCAACTTCGCCTTCTTGCAGTTCAATGACGTACTCAGGAGGTCCCTGCAGATGAAGACCGGACTTTTCACGCGCGCAGCCGCAGTTCTGATGGTTGCCGGAGCACTGGGCGTGGCGACGGCCGGCACGAGTTCCGCCGCGACCGCCGAGCTGAGCCTCACCTACTCGTGCCAGTTCTCGGTCGCGGGCACGCACGACGTGCCGACCGTGGTCAGCTCACCGAACCTGCCGGACTCGGCCGCCGTCGGGGTGCCGACCGCGCCGGCGTCGGCGACGGTGACGTCCACCGTGTCCGACGACGTCCGCAACACGCTGTGGTGGATCGGCGGCCGTTCCGTCGATGGCACGCTCACCACGAACATCGCCGTGGACAACGCGGGCAGCGTCCAGAACCTGTCGTCGACGCTGACCATCCCGAACACGCCGGTTCCCTCGTCCGGCACGTTCCAGGTCGTCGCCAGCGGCACCTTGCCCGCGCTGACGCTGGCCAACGCCGGCACGACGTCGATCAACCTCGGCAACGCGGACCTGGCGCTGACGCCGCGCTACGACAACGGCGAGCCGACCTGGATCGGCGTCGTCCACGTCCCCTGCACCGTCGTCGCGGGCCAGCCCACCAAGTTCTACGAGTTCACGGTGGCGTGATCCTCGTCCCGTGATGGGATGAGCGCATGGAACTGCAGCAGCTGGTGGACCGCATCGCCTCAGAGGTCACGCCAGGTGGTGCCGTAGCCGACTACATCCCCGCACTGGCCAGGATCGACCCGCACGCCTTCGGCCTCGCCGTCGCCACCCTGGACGGCGAGGTCTTCGGCGCGGGGCAGTACGACAGGCCGTTCTCGATCCAGAGCATCTCCAAGGCGTTCACGCTGGCTCTGGCCCTCGCCGAGAACGACGACGTGTGGACCCGCGTCGGCCGCGAGCCGTCCGGGTCACCGTTCAACTCGCTGGTCCAGCTGGAGACCGAGCAGGGCATCCCGCGCAACCCGTTCATCAACGCGGGCGCGGTCGTCGTCACCGACCACCTCGGCCTCGGCGCCGCGGACCGGCTGCTCGACTTCCTGCGGCAGGAGAGCGGCAACCCGGCACTGGACGTCGACCCCGAGGTCGCCAAGTCCGAGCTGGACCACAGCGATCGCAACCGCGCGCTCGCGCACTTCATGGCCTCCTACGGCAACATGCGCAACCCCGTCGACGTGGTGCTGCACGAGTACGTGCGGCAGTGCTCGATCGCGATGAGCTGCGCTGATCTTGCCCGCGCCACCCTCTTCCTCGCCCGCCACGGCGTCCGCAACGACGGCACCCGGCTGCTCGGCGTCAGCGGCGCCAAGCGCGTCAACGCCGTCATGCTCACGTGCGGCACCTACGACGCCGCCGGCCAGTTCGCCTACCGCGTCGGCCTGCCCGGCAAGAGCGGCGTCGGCGGCGGGATCATCGCCGTCGTTCCCGGGAAGTGCGCGATCTGCGTCTGGAGTCCAGCATTGGACGCACGCGGCAACTCCGTCGCGGGCGTCGACGCGCTGGACCGTTTCACCACTCTCACGGGCTGGTCGGTGTTCTGACGGATGGTAGGAAGACGGGGTGAGCACAACGGGGAACGCACTGGCACTGGCGGAGGACGAGGTCGTCACCCTCGTCAGTGAGCTGATCAGGATCGACACGACGAACACGGGTGATCCCGCGACGGTCGTGGGGGAGCGCGCGGCCGCCGAGTGGGTGGCGGAGAAGCTGTCCGAGGTCGGCTACGAGACGACCTACGTGGAGTCGGGCGCCAAAGGCCGCGGCAACGTCGTCGCGCGCCTTCAAGGTGCTGATCCCAGCCGTGGCGCGCTGCTCGTGCACGGCCACCTCGACGTGGTGCCCGCCGACGCCTCGGAGTGGTCGGTGCACCCGTTCTCCGGAGCCGTGCAGGACGGGTACGTGTGGGGCCGCGGCGCGGTCGACATGAAGGACATGGTCGGCATGACGCTGGCCCTGGCCCGGCACTTCAAGCGCGAGAACGTCGTGCCGCCGCGCGACATCGTGTTCGCGTTCCTCGCCGACGAGGAGGCGGGCGGCCTCTACGGCGCGAAGTGGCTGGTGGAGAACCGGCCCGAGCTGTTCGAGGGCGTCACGGAGGCGATCAGCGAGGTCGGCGGGTTCTCGATCACGCTCAAGGACGACGTCCGCGCGTACCTCGTCGAGACCGCGGAGAAGGGCATCCGCTGGCTCAAGCTGCGCGTCAAGGGCACCGCCGGGCACGGCAGCATGATCCACCGCGACAACGCCGTGGCCAAGCTCGCCGCCGCCGTCACCAAGCTCGACCAGCACCAGTGGCCGCTGATCATCCGCCCGTCCGTGCGCGAGTTCCTCGACGGCGTCACCGAGATCACCGGTCTCGAGTTCCCGGACGACGACATCGAGGGCTCGATCGGCAAGCTCGGCGCGCTGTCGCGGATGATCGGCGCGACGCTGCGCGACACGGCGAACCCGACGATGCTCTCCGCCGGGTACAAGGCGAACGTCATCCCGTCGACCGCCGAGGCCACTGTGGACTGCCGGATCCTGCCGGGCCGCGAGGAGGCGTTCGACCGCGAGCTCGCCGAACTGCTCGGCCCGGACGTGGAACGCGAGTGGATCGGCCTGCCGCCGGTCGAGACGACGTTCGACGGCGCCCTGGTCGACGCGATGACGGCGTCGATCATCGCCGAGGACCCCGGCGCTCGCGTGCTGCCCTACATGCTCTCCGGCGGCACGGACGCCAAGTCGTTCCAGACGCTCGGCATCCGCAACTTCGGCTTCTCGCCGCTGAAGCTGCCCGCCGACCTCGACTTCTCCGGGCTCTTCCACGGCGTGGACGAGCGCGTGCCGGTGGACGCCCTGAAGTTCGGCGTCCGGGTCCTCGACCGATTCCTGCGCAACAGCTGAGGAGACCGCCGTGACCACTGTGGACTTGACCGGCCGGGTCGCGTTGGTCACGGGCGGCGCCGGAGGGATCGGCGCCGCCGTGGCGCGCCGGCTCGCGAAGCTCGGGGCGAAGGTGGCGGTGCTCGACGTCGACGCCGCCGGTGCGCACCGGGTCGCGTCCGCGGTGGGCGGCATCGCCATCGCCGGTGACGTCAGCGATCCCGCGACCATGCCCGCCGCCGTGGCACAGGTGGAGAAGGAGCTCGGCCGCCTCGACGTCGTGCACCTCAACGCCGGGATCGGTGGCGGGCAGACCGGTGTGGACGACGCGCTGGACGTCGCCCGTTACCGCAAACTGGTCGGCGTCAACGTCGACCACGTCGTGTACGGGCTCTGCGCGGCCGTGCCGGCGTTGCGGCGGCAGGGCGGCGGGAAGGTCGTGATCACGGCCTCGCTGGCGGGCATCACCGCGATGCCGACCGATCCGCTGTACACGCTGACCAAGCACGCGGTCGTCGGGTACGCGCGGGCGGCGGGCAAGGCGCTGGCGGGCGACAACATCACGGTCTCCGCGCTGTGCCCCGGGTTCGTCGACACGTTGCTGCTGGGCGCGGCGAAGGAGGAGTTCGCCGCGGCCTCGTTCCCGTTGCTGACGCCCTCGGACGTCGCGGAGGCCGTGCAGTCGGTGCTGGCCGAGGGAGGACCGGGGGAGGCGTGGATCATCCAGCCCGGCGGGAAGGCGACGGCCTACGACTTCCGCGGTGTGCCGGGCGTCGGTGGCGGCCAGATGCCGCCCGATGTGGTGCTCGGCCGCGTTTAGGGCGTGTCCTTGCGCCGGGTCGTCTCGTTAGGACGAACAGACGACACGGCGAAAGGAACTCCGCATGGTGCGGCTGGAAGACGGAACCGAGCTCAACGTGCTGCGCGCGGGCGACCCCGAGGCACCGGTGACGGTCGTGCTCGCACACGGCTACGCCCTCGACCACCGCAGCTGGCACAAGGTCGTCGAGCAACTGAGCCCCGAGTTCCAGGTCATCGCCTACGACCACCGCGGCCACGGCAGGTCGGACGGCGCGTCCAAGGAGACGGCCACGATCGACCAGCTCGGCGAGGACCTGGGCGAGCTGATCGAACGCGCGGTGCCGCAGGGCCAGGTCGTGATCGCCGGGCACTCGATGGGCGGCATGGCCGCGCTCGCGATGGCCGAACGCAGGCCGCGGCTGTTCCGGCAACGGGTGCTGGGCAACGTCTTCGTGTCCACGGCGGCGAGCGGCCTGTCCGAGACGTCGCTCGCGTGGCCCAAGGCCGTCGGGAAGCTCGTGCGGGAGCTGGAACGGGCGTTCGGCCCGATCGTGCGCGCGGTGCGGGAGAAGATCGAGCCGACCAAGACCGCCGGGCTGCGGTGGTGGCTGTTCGGCGACGAGCCGGCGGACGAGGACGTCGACCTGACGGCGGACATGGTGTGGGGGCACTGGCCGGAGACGGTCGCGCTGTTCCGGCCCGCCGTGGACCGCTACGACCGCGAGGCCGGGCTGACCGTGGCCAAGGAGAAGGCCGTCGTCGCCGTCGTGGGGGACGAGGACCGGCTCGTGGCGGAGTCGGACGCGGTGAAGTTCGGCGGAACGTCGGTGATCTTGCCGGACGCGGGTCATATGCTTCCGCTGGAGCGGCCCGCCGAACTCGCGAACCTCATCCGGGAGGTGGCCGCCAAGGCATAGCTGGGGGCTGGTGCTGCACTACCTGGAACCGCGGACGGACGTGCCCGCGAAGGACGACTGGTCTACCCGGCTGGCGTTTGCCGCCATCCGGACGCCCACCGTGGACCGCGTCGTCGCGGTCCTCAGCGTGGTCACGTTCGTGGCCACGTTCTTCGCGCCGGAGTCGCCGGGCAACACGCTGGCGAGGTTCGCACTGGCCTTCTCGCTGCTCACGTTGCCGTCGTCGTGGTTGCCGACTTTGCCGCTGCGCCGCGCGCGCCGCAGCAGGCTGCTGGACGAACCGTGGCGGCGCGTGCCCGCGGCCGTCGCGGAGACGAACGATCACCTGTTGCTCGACGGGCAGGCGTTGAAGGGCTCGTTCGGCGGCCTGCTGGAGGTGGTGCGGGAGCGGCAGGAGGTCTTCGTCCGCGGCCCGGACGCACGTGGCCACGCGCTGGTCAGGGTCGCGGGCTCGACGTGGGCGTGCCCGGCCGAGGTCGTGCGCGGCGAGTTCCGGGCAGGGAACCGTCTCGAACGCCCGCGCGTCCGGCCGGCGGACGACGAGCGGATCCAAGCCGCCGTCAGGATGATCCGCTCGCAGACCCCTTTCCTCTGGGCGATGCACGTGATCGTGCTGGTGGTCATCGTCCTGCTGCTCGGCGTGACCCTGCTGATGCCTTCGCCGACGGGTCTGGTCGCGGCCGCTCTGTTCGCCACCGGCCTGCTTTCGTTCCCTGGGGCCGTCGAGTTGCGTCTGCGCGAGCGGGACGTGGTCAAGGCCGTGAGGAACTCGCACGAGTGGAGGCCGGTGCCCATGACGTTGTTCCCGTGGCAGCGAGGGCATCACGTCGCCGGGATCGCCGAACTGCCCGGCGGTCCCGCGCTCGTGCGTTTCCCGTGGCCGCTGGCCGACCAGATCGCGAACATCGCCGCCACGGGTGTTCTGTGGATCGCGGGCAGGCACGAGAACACCCTGGCGGTGAGCGTTCCCGGGGCGAGCATGCCGGGAACCAGTGGCCTGACCTTCGCGACCGTGCGACCGGGTGGTGCCGCGCGGACGAGCGATCCGATGTCCTGGCCGAGGCGGCTGAGGCAGCCCGACTTCAGCGCCCTGCCGCGCTGACCGGTGAGGGTCTGGTGCAGTACCTGGAACCGCGGACGGACGTGCCCGCGAAGGACGACTGGTCCACGGGCCTGATCCTGCAGGACCTGCGCTGGGGCGCGAGGACGCTGGGCGGCATCGCCGTCGTGGCCGGCGTGGGCGCGGTGACGTGCTGGCTGCTGCCGTCGACACCGGGGAACATCAGCGCGTTCGTGGTGCTGGCGCTGGTCACGCTCGTCGGCGGGCTCGGACCGCTGATGTACCGGTCGGAGACGAAGGCCGAGCGGCGTGGACTGCTGGAGAACGCCAAGGTCGTTCGTGCCGAGGACGCGGCGAGCAGCTACCCGGTGCGCGAGCGGGTGGAGTGGCCGCTCGGCCGGCCTCTGGACGACGCGGCGACCGCGCGGGCCCACCGGGGGATGCGGTGGGGTGTGCGGGCCTGGTGTGGTCCGCCGTGCCCGCGGTCGCCGGGGGAGTGCTCGTCCTGCTCAGCCTGTTCCCGGTCGCCCCGGCCGGGCGGGCTCGCGCTGGTCTTCGGGCTGCTCGGCATCCCGAAGACCAGCGAGATCAGCCGCTGGTACCGCGACGCGGTGACGGCGGTGGAGAGCTCGGCGCAGTGGACGCCCGTGGCGATCACGCTGTTCCCGTGGCAGCCCGACCAGCACGTCGCCGGGCTCGCGGAGATGCCCGGTGGCCTCGCGCTGGTGCAGTTCGTGCTACCGGACCTGAACGTGGTCGCGAACATCGCCGACACCGGCGTCATGTGGGTCGCCGGGACCCACGGGGACGTGATCGCGGTCGGCGTGCCGAGGGTGCCGGTGCTGACGTTCGCCGCGGTCCAGCCGGATCGGGACACCCCGAAGGAGGACCCGATCCCCCCGATCCTGCGGTTCCACCAGCCCGACTTCAGCGGCCTGCCGCGCTGGGGCGCCGTCGTCCGGGCGGCCGGCCGAAGAGCCGCACGTGCTCGTCGACCAGCCAGTCCTTGAGCGGTGACCACTCCGGGTGGTGGTTGAGGACGAGCAGGCGGTGCATCCACCAGTTCGGGTCGTCGTGGCGGGGGAACGCGGTGAGCCACGCGGCCCGTTCGTCCGCCGTGAGGCCCCAGAGGTGCTGCAACTGGCCCTCTGCGTCCGTGTCGAGCTGGGCGGTGATGTGGCCGCCCTCCGTCTGCCATTCCGCGCGCAGTTCGCGCAGCACGGCGATCGCGCGCTCGTCACCTTCCTCGGCGGTGACGACGACTGTGTGCAGGCCCTGGGCCGCGGCTTGCGCGAGCAGGGCACGGGCGGACGTTTCGTCGTGCGGCAGTGCGCTGTGAGCGACCCCGACTTCGTGCGGCACGAGCTCCATGACTCAGAATCTGATCATATCTACAACCAGTTCGGTTAATTTTATTGCTTCAGTGTTGACTGAAGAGTCACCTTCCACCGGTTGGCCGCTCACGTTGCACGAACGTTGTTGTGCAACACCCGCGCATCGACACCACACAACGTTTCCGCACTACAAATAGCGCGAGAGGAAAGGTGAGCGGTGTTGTTCAGCAGAGAGGCCTCGGTTCGACGCCGGGGAAGTATTGCTCCCAATGACGAGTGGACAGGTGCGCCGTCGTAGTAGCGCACACGCGGGCTGCGGTCGCCTCGACGTCGATGTCCCACACGCGGACGGTGCGGTCCGCGCCGGTGGTGGCCAGGGTGCGGTTGTCGGGCGAGAACGCCACGCCCCACACCCGTTCCGTGTGACCGTGCAGCACTGCCCGGACCTGGGGGTTTCGGGGATTGCGCACGTCCCACACGCGGACCAGGTCGTCGGTCGTCCCGGCCGCGATGAGGGTGCCGTCGGGGGAGAAGGCGAGGCGCTGCAGCGGCCCGCCGTCATTGGGAAGGGAACCCAGCCTGCGCGGCTGTGCGGGATCACTGATGTCGTACAGCGCGCCGCTGGAGTCCATGTTCGCGAACGCCATGACGTTGCCGTGGATGACCACCGTCATGACCTCGTGCCGCCCGGCCTGGCCGCCGCGGCGGATCGGTTTCGGGTTGTCGTCGGTGCGCAGCGCGGGGTACGCGCGGGGCGAGGCCGGGTCGCTGACGTTCCACAGCTGGAGCTCACGGGAGCCGCTCGCGATCACGAGCGTGCGGTCGTCCTGCGAGAACTCGATCTGCCACACCGTGTCGGCCTCGGGCACGGCGAAGCTGCCCGCCTTCACCGGGTGAGCGGGGTCGCTGATGTTCCAGAGCCCCACCACGCCGTTCTGCTCGGCGGCGGCGAGCGTGGTGCCGTCGTGGCTGAACGACACGGACTCGATCGCCTGGGTGCCGGTGATCGCGCTGCTCAGCAACCGCGGTCGGGCGGGGTCGCCGACGTCCCACAGGCCGCTGGCGGTGTAGGTCGAGGCGAACAGCAGCTTGCCACCGGGGTGGACGTCGACGGTGGCTGTCTCCTCGGTGGCGGGGAGCTTGGGCAGGGTGGAGACGGGCTCGGCGTGGCGGTCCTCCTGGCGCCACAGCCTGATGTCGCCGTCGGAGGAGACGGTGGTGAAGAACTTGCCGGCCGGGTCGTAGTCGAGTTTCCAGACCGTCTCGCGGTGGCGCGGTGGGGTGAGGTTGGCGAGGTCGAGCACGCGGACCTCGGCGTCGTTGGTGGCGGTGACCATCTGCCGGGAGTCGGCGCTGAAGGCGACCGACCACACCATGTCGGTGTGACCGGCGATGGCGGTGGCGAGGCGGATGTCGCGCGGGTCGGTGATGTCCCAGACGCGCGTGATCTTGTCGCCGCCGCCGGTGGCGAGGTACTTGCCGTCGGGAGAGAACGCCATCGTGTGCACGGAGAAGATGTGTCCGGGCGCGACGCCGAGGAGCACGGGGTTGCGCGGGTCGCCGGCGTCCCAGAGCCGCACGCCGCCGTTCTCGCCGCCGGTGGCGAGCAGACCGGCGGGGGAGAAGGCGATGGCGTCGGAGGAGACGTCACCCAGGGCGGACGTGATCGTGGAGAGGTTCTCGCCGGTCGCCAGGTCCCAGAGCCGGGCGGTGTCGTCCCAGGAGACCGACGCGACGGTGGTGCCCGCGGCGTTCAGCGCGATGGCGTGCACGACGTCGTCGTGGGCCTTGATGGTGCGCACCAGGGTGGCGGGACCGGAGACGTCCCAGAGCCGGATGGTCCCGTCCTCGCCGCTGCTGACGAGCGTGCGGCCGTCCGGGGTGAACTGGACGGCCGCGACCTGGCCCGCGTGCCCGGTGAGGCGGGCCTTCTCCACGGGCTTGCGAGGGTTGGACACGTCGAACAGGCGGATGTTGCCGTCCCAGCCCGCCGCGGCGAGGGTGCGGCTGTCCGGGCTGAACGCCATGCCGTGGGTGGCGTCGTCGCCGGCGTGCACGCGGCCGAGCTCGACCGGGTGGTAGCGGTCGGTGAGGTCCCAGATGATCACGAACTTGTCGTCGGCGGCCGAGGCCATGAGCTTGTTGTCGGGGCTGAACAGCGCGAACGACGCGGCCTCGGTGTGGCCCCTGGCGATGGTGATCTGGGGTGTGGCGAAGGTGCTCAGCAGGGTGTCGCGGGCGGCGGGCAGCCCGGTCAGGCGGTAGGCGGCGAGGCGGAGCTGGCTCGCGAGGCCGGGATCGCGGTCCTGCAGGCCGTTGGCCTCGGCGATGGCTTTCTGGGCGAGCGCGATGGTGCGTTGCTCGGTGGTCTGGCGTTGCGCCCGTACGGCGAACACGGTCGCGCTCGTGGCGACGAGCAGCAGCGCGGCGAGCAACGCGACCACGCGGCGCAGGTTGGTGGTGCGGCGTTTCTCCGTGGCCAGGTCGTGCTCGATCGCGGCTTTGCTGGCGTCGAGGAACGACTTCTCCGCGGTGTTGAGCGCGTCGGGTTCGCGCTCGGCCCAGTCGGTGGCCTGGGTGAGCGACACCCCTCGGTACAGCGAGCCGGGGTCGCGGCCGTGCGCCTCCCAGTCCGCGGCGGCGGCGGTGAGCCGGCGGTGCACGCGCAGGTCGTCGCGCGCTTCGGCGAGCCAGTCCTTGAGGCGCGGCCAGCTGCGGATGACGGCTTCGTGGCTGATCTCGACGCTGTCGTCGTCGACGGTGAGGATGCGCGCGGCGGCGAGGTGCTCGACGACGTCGTCGGCCGCGAGTTCGGACCGTTTGACGTGGCGTTTGGTGTCCTCGGTGCCTTCGCCCGGGGTGATCAGGCGCAGGAAGACCTGGCGCGCCTGCACGCGTTGCCGCTCGTCGAGGCCGGTGTAGGCGTTCTCGGCGGTGTTGGCGATCGCGCGGGCGATGCCGCCGCTCTCGTGGTAGCTGGAGAGCGTGAGGGTGTTGCCGCGCTTGCGTTGCCACGTCTCGAGCAGCGCGTGGCTGACGTGAGGGAGGACGCCGGGTTCGCCGGTGGCGTCGGCGATGAGGCGGGCGACGAGTCCGGTCTCGAGGGCGCAGCCGACCTCGACGGCGGGCTGGGTGATGGCCTTGCGCAGCTCGTCGGTGCTCATCGGGCCGACCAGGACCTGGGCGTCCTCGACCGCCCCGACGAGACCGGGGTAGCGGGCGCAGTGGCCGTAGAAATCGGCGCGCATGCCGATCACGGTCTGGCCGTCGCGGCGGGTGAGCGCGGCGATGAACTCGTCGCGGTGGGGGAGCGCGAAGATCTCCTCGAACTGGTCGACCACGAGCAGGCCGTCGACGGCGGGGAGTGTCTCGTGGGTGCCCGGGGTGATCAGCTCCCCCGGCGTGCGAGCCAGCAGACCGGCCCGGAGCAGCGAGGACTTGCCCGAGCCTGAGGCGCCGACGACGAGCACGGTGTCGTGGTGCTCGAGCTTGCCCAGCAGCTTGCCGACGAGCCGTTCCCGTCCGAAGAAGCGGTCGGCGTCGTGCTCGGTGAACGCCTTCAGGCCGACGTAGGGGGAGTCCCCCGCGGGGTGCTGCGGCTCGGCCTCGCTGATCTCGCGCCAGCGTTGTTCCCACACCTCTTCGTCGCCGCCGCAGGCGCGGACGAACGCGAGTGACACGGCGAGGCTGGGCAGCCGCTGGCCGCGGGCGGCGTCGGCGAGGGTGCTGGCGGAGTAGTGGCTGAGCCTGCCGAGTTCCCGGTAGCCGGGGGAGCCGGCCTTCTCGCGGAGCTTGCGCAGGTCGAAGGCGAACTGTTCAACAGGCCCGGCGAACGGGTCGAGCGGTTTTTCCGGGCGGGGCATGACGGTGATTCTTTCATCCGTCTGTGTCTCGTCAGACTCTATAGTTTCAGTGTTGACTGAAGTAGACCATCAACCGGTGCTCGCCTTCACCCGCCAAGTACAGCGTCTCGTACGCCAAGAGGTGGAGGCCCCAGCGCTCGGTACCGGTCGCTGGAGGCAGGGACGCCACGGCGTCATAGCGGTCCGTGAAGGCTGTGCCGACGGTGACCGACAGTTCGAACGCGAGCGCTGCCGCGGAGTGATCGCCCAGGTCAGCGGCTGCGCGGAGGGTGGCGGCGCGGTCGGTCGCGACCTGGTCCCAGTCGGGGTAGTGGGCCTCGGCCCGCGGGCTGAAGGCGAAGCGGACGAGGTTGTGTTCGTCCTCCAGGCCGGAGATCTCGCGGAACCGCGAAGTGCTCGCGAGGACGTCGCCGGCGGGGGAGAGCACGGCGGCCGCGGCGGGTTCGAGCGTGTCCAACATCGCTCTGACCGTCGGGCGCAGCGGCGGAGGCGGGGCAGGGGAGCAGGTCGTGCCGGCCTTGATCAGGCGGTACAGGTGGACGCGCTCGTCCGCGGTCATGGTCAGGGCGTCGGCTAGGGCGGAGAGGACCTGGCCGGAGGGGGAGCGGTCGGTGCCGCGTTCGAGGCGGGTGAGGTACTCGACGCTGATGCCGGCGCGGTCGGCGAGCTCGCCGCGGCGCAGGCCGGGGGTGCGGCGGCGCCCGGTGGCCGGGGGAGTGGTCGCTTCACGGCGGGCGCGCAGGAAGCGGCCCAGTGCGTTGTCGGCCATGATCGGCCAGTTTAGAGGGGCCCTGAGCCGGTCTCCCTCGGTTCGCCGTCCGCGGTGATGCTGTGGATCATGAGATACCGACTGTTCGGCCGGACCGGCCTGCGCGTCTCGGAGTTGTTGCTGGGCACGATGACGCTGCGTTCGGAGGATCTCGCACGGCGGGTGGTCGACGCCTACGCCGACGCCGGTGGGAACTTCCTCGACACCGCTTCGGCCTACGGTGAGAGCGAGGAGGTCCTGGGCGCGGTGCTGACGCGGCGGGACCGGTTCGTGGTGGCGACGAAGTACGCGTTGTCGCGGGACGCGGGGGATCCGAACGCGGGCGGGAACCACCGCAAGAACCTGGTGTTGTCCCTGGAACAGTCGCTGCGGCGGTTGCGGACGGACTACGTGGACGTGCTGTGGGTGCATCTGTGGGACCGGCACACGCCGGTCGAGGAGACGATGCGGGCGCTGGACGACGTGGTGCGGGCGGGGAAGGTGCTCTACGTCGGGGTGTCGGACGCGCCGGCGTGGTTCGTGGCGCGGGCGAACACGCTGGCGGAGTGGCGTGACTGGACGGCGTTCTCGGGGTTGCAGGTGCCGTACAACCTGCTGAAGCGCGATGTGGAGCGGGAGTTGCTGCCGATGGCGTCGGCGCTGGGGCTGACGGTGGCGGCGTGGGCGCCGCTGGCCGCGGGCAGGCTCTCCGGTGGCACGCAGCGGTCCGGCCGGCTGTCCGAGCGGGAGGAGGGCGTGGCGCGGGCCGTGCGGGCGGTCGCGGAGGAGCTGGGCGCGACGCCGGCCCAGGTGGCGTTGGCGTGGGTGCGCGCGTCCGGGGCGCTGCCGCTGGTGGGCGCGCGGACGCCGGAGCAGGTGCTGGATTGTCTGGGCGAGGTCGTGCTGCCGCCGGAAGCGGTCGCGCGCCTGGAGGCGGCGGCCCCGTTCGAGCGGGGCTTTCCGGCGGACTTCATCGCCGAGTGCGAGCCGGCCGCGTTCGGCGACGGGCTGGTGGTCAGGTGATGAGGCCTGGTACCAGGTCGGGCTGGCGCTTGCGGCGGAGCCAGATCTTGCGGGAGCCGTCGCCGTAGAGCAGCGTGCGGGAGAGTTCCCAGCCCGCGAACTCGGCGTGGATGGCCAGCTGCGTGGTCGCGGTGCGGCGGGAGATGCCGGGCGGCAGACGCAGCGGCCGGTATTCCCAGTCCCCGTCGATCACCCCTTCGTTCATGGTGAGATCACCTGTATCCCTCCGTTGTCGCCGGACGTGACGGTGACGCGTCCGGATTCCTGGTCGACGCTGACGGTGTTGGGCTGACGCACGGTGGGGAACCGGTACTTCTCGGCCGGTTCTCCAGCGGCGACGTTGAGTCCCACGACCTCGTTGCGCTCGGTGAGCGTGATCCACGCGATGTCGCGTTTGGCGTCGTAGGCGATGCCGTAGGGCGTGCCGGGCATCGGGTAGCGCTGGCGCATGATCAGCGGGTTGATGGAGAACGCGATGAACTCCCCGCCGCGGGTGTCGACGACGAGCAGGCGTCCGAAGCGGTCGGGGACGCCGTTGGTGGCGCCGTCGCCCGCGCGCAGGCCGGGGCCCCTGGTCTGCGCGCCCTTGTCGTCGGTGGTCATCTCGAAGACCGCGCTGCGCAGCCGGTCGAGTTCGACGTTGCGGCCGTTGACCTGGAACTTCAGCGTGGTGTCGCCCTCTTGGAACGTGCCGCCGGGGGTGATGGTGCCGGGCGGCGTGCCGTTCTGGGCGGGGGAGCGGGCCGGCTTGGCGGCCTCGAGGACTTCGGCGACCTGCAGCGGATCCTGCGACCCCTCGCTCTGGCCGCACGCTGTCAGAGCGGCGGTGGTCAAGATCAGAGCAGCGAGCCGGCGCAAGATCGGTTCCTCCGTAAGAAGTCGTCGTCTTCCAGCATCCACGACGTTCAGTCGGAGGTCACGCAAGGGGTGGGGTGAAACTCCGTTCGGCGGCTTTGACGCATTTATCTCTATAACTTCAGTGTTAACTAAATTCAACACTCAACCGTAGTCCGGACCCCTCAACGCACAGCTGGACAAACAGCCAAGACAGAGAGGGTCAGGGCATGGGGCGTTCGGGATAGCCCAGTTCGATGGCGCTGACGTCGTCCAGTGCGGCTCTGATCGCCGGCGGCAACGTCAGCTCCTCGGCTTCCAGCGAGGCGATGAGCTGGTTGGTGTCGCGGGCGCCGACCACGGGTGAGACGACTCCGGGGCGGTCCCTGACCCAGGCCAGGGCGACGCACAGCGCCGAGGTGCCGAGGCCTTCGGCGGCGGTGGAGACGGCCTGGACGATGCGGGCGGCGCGGTCGTTGCGGTGTTGTTCGACGTAGCCGGCGAAGTGGGCGGACGCGCCGCGGGAGTCGGGTGGTGTGCCGTTGCGGTACTTGCCGGTGAGGACGCCGCGGCCGAGGGGTGCCCAGGGCAGGAGTCCGAGGCCGTGGTGGAGGGCGGCGGGGGCGACTTCGCGTTCGATGCCGCGTTCCAGCAGGGAGTACTCGACCTGGGTGGAGATGAGCGGGTAGGTGGTGGGTGTCAGTGCTGCGGTGGCGAGTTGCCAGCCGCTGTAGTTGGAGATGCCCGCGTATCTGACTTTGCCGGAGGAGATGGCCTGGTCGAGGGCGGACAGTGATTCATCGAGGGGGACGCCGGCGTCCCAGGCGTGGAGTTGCCAGAGGTCGATGTGGTCGACGCCGATGCGTCGTAGGGAGCCGTCGAGTGCGGAGAGGAGGGCGCCGCGGGAGGCGCCTCCGCCGAAGGGGCCTTCGGTGCGGCGGGCGACGGCTTTGGTGGCGAGGACGAGTTCGTCGCGGGGGACGACTTCGCCGAGGAGGGTGCCGAGGATGCGTTCGGCTTCGCCGTCGGAGTAGACGTCGGCGGTGTCGATGAGGGTGCCGCCGGCGTCGGCGTAGGCCATGAGCTGGGTGGCGGCCTCGTCCGCGTCGGTGTCGCGGCCCCATGTCATCGTGCCCAGTGCCGTCCTGGACACGCGGAGGCCGCTGCGGCCGAGGTATCGCTGTTCCACGTGCGCGATGCTAAGGGGTGATCATCGGCTGAGCCTGGCAATCGGTGTTACTGACCGGTAGGGTCTCGCCGTGTGAAGCTCGGACTGAACCTCGGATACTGGGGCGCCGGCAACGACGCCGCGAACCTTGAGCTGGCCAAAGAGGCCGACCGACTCGGTTTTTCGGTGGTGTGGGCCGCGGAGGCCTACGGTTCCGACGCGCCGACGGTGCTCGCGTGGGTGGCCGCGCAGACCGAACGCATCGACGTCGGTAGCGCGATCTTCCAGATTCCGGCGCGGACGCCGGCGATGGCCGCGATGACCGGGGCCACTTTGGACACCTTGTCGGGTGGCCGGTTCCGGATGGGTCTCGGTGTGTCGGGTCCGCAGGTGTCGGAGGGCTGGCACGGTGTGCGGTTCGACAAGCCGTTGGCGCGCACGCGTGAGTACGTGGAGATCGTGAAGAAGGCGCTGTCCCGGGAGAAGTTGCGCTACGAGGGTGAGCACTACACGCTCCCGCTTCCGGACGGTCCGGGTAAGGCGTTGCAGCTGACCGTGCACCCCGTGCGTGACCAGATTCCGATCTACCTCGCCGCTGTGGGTCCGAAGAACCTGGAGCTGACGGGTGAGATCGCGGACGGGTGGCTGGCGATCTTCTTCTCGCCGGAGTACTCGGCGGAGTCGCTGGCGTCGGTGAGGGCCGGTCGGGAGAAGGCCGGGCTGACGATGGACGGCTTCGACGTCGTGCCGACGGTGCCGTTGATCGTGGGTGAGGACTGGAAGGCGTGTGCGGACCCGGTCAGGGCCTACACCGCGCTGTACGTGGGCGGCATGGGGTCGCGCAAGCAGAACTTCTACAACAACCTGATGGTGCGCATGGGTTTCCCGGCTCAGGCCGAGGAGATCCAGGAGAAGTACCTGGCTCGTGACTACGCCGGTGCGATGGCGGCGATTCCGCTGGAGTTCCTGGACGCGACGTCGTTGCTGGGCCCGAAGGAGCGCATAGCAGACCGGATGAAGGCGCTCGCCGCGGCGGGGGTCACCACGCTGTCCGTTTCGCCGATGCTGCAAGATCTGGAGCAGGGGATCGCGGGTCTTCGGACCGCGGCCGAGGCTTTGGATCTGGCAGGAGTGGGTAGTTGAGCTGGTTGCAGGCTCTGGTCCTCGGACTGGTCCAAGGACTGACGGAATTCCTGCCGATTTCCAGCAGTGCGCACCTGCGCATCACGTCGACGCTGTTCTTCGGCAACGACGCGGGCGCTTCGTTCACCGCGGTGATCCAGTTGGGTACCGAGGTGGCGGTGCTGATCTACTTCGCCAAGGACATCGGGCGCTTCATCAGCGCCTGGTTCCGCGGTCTCTTCAGCGCGGAGGCGCGCAAGGAGAGGGATTACAAGCTCGCCTGGTACGTGATCATCGGTTCCGTGCCGATCTCGGTTCTCGGTTATCTGCTGAAGGACGAGATCCGGACGTCGGCGCGGAACCTGTGGATCACGGCGACGATGTTGATCGTGTTCGGTCTGCTGCTGGGTCTGGCGGACCACCTGGCGAAGCAGCAGCGTGACGAGTTGCGGATGAAGGACGCGATCGGGATGGGGCTGGCGCAGGCGCTGGCGCTCATCCCGGGCGTGTCCCGTTCGGGTGGCACGTTGACGGCGGGTCTGTTCCTGGGGCTGAACCGGGAGGCGGCGGCGCGGTACTCGTTCCTGCTGGCGATTCCGGCGGTGTTCGGGGCGGGGTTGTTCTCCATTCCGGACGTGCTGGAGCGGTCGGGTACGGGTGTGCAGGCGTCGATTCCGCAGATGGTCGTGGCGACGCTGATCTCGTTCGTGGTGGGGTACGCGACGATCGCGTGGTTGTTGAAGTACGTGTCGAAGCATTCGTACTCGGCGTTCGTGTGGTACCGGTTGATGCTGGGTCTGGTGCTGATGGGGCTGCTGTCGATGGGGTTGCTGCAGCCGATCTAAGGTGGGTCCGTGGCTACGGTGATCCTGCTTCGGCATGCGCGTTCGACCGCCAACGGTTCCGGTGTGCTCGCCGGGCGTTCGCTGGGTGTGGGTTTGGACGAGCGTGGGCGGGCGCAGGCGGCGGCTCTGGTGTCGCGGTTGAAGGACGTTCCGGTCAGCGCGGTGGTGTCGTCTCCTTTGCAGCGGTGTGAGGAGACGTTGGCGCCGTTGCTGGCCGATCGGTCTTTGGAGGCGGTGGCGGAGCCGGATCTGTCCGAAGTGGATTACGGTGCGTGGACCGGTAAGGCGTTGAAGGACCTGTACGACGAGCCGTTGTGGGCGGTTGTGCAGCAGCATCCTTCCGCCGCGGTGTTTCCTGACGGTGAAGGGCTGGCGCACGTTCAGGCTCGTGCGGTGGCGGCGGTGCGTGCGCATGATGCGCGTATTTCCGAGGAGCACGGGCCTGGTGCGGTGTGGGTGTTGTGCTCGCACGGTGATGTGATCAAGGCTGTGCTGGCGGATGCGTTGGGTGTGCATCTGGACGGTTTTCAGCGGATCGTGGTGGATCCGTGTTCGATCTCGGTGGTGCAGTACACGCAGACGCGGCCTTTTGTGTTGCGCACCAACGACAACGGTGGGGATCTGTCGGGTGTGGTGCCGGTGGCGCCGCCGCAGGAGGCTCCGTCGTCGGACGCTACCGTGGGTGGCGCGACCGGGATCTGAGGTAGCGCTGTTCTGGGGCGCTGAGGGTGAGTTTCGCGGCTTTGTCGTATTCCTGGCGTGCTTGGTCGTGTTCTCCTCGCAGGTCGAGGAGATGTGCTCGGACGGCGTGGACGCGGTAGTGGTCGAGGTCCAGTGTGGACAGTTCGTCGAGTGCTTGTCTCGGGCCGTGGACCATGGCGACGGCGACGATGCGGTTGAGTGAGACCATCGGGCCGGGTGCGGTGACGGTGAGCAGGTCGTAGAGGCCGAGGATCTCGTGCCAGTCGGTGTTTTCGGCTTGGGTGGCGTCGGCGTGGACGGCGGCGATGGCCGCTTGCAGCTGGTACGGGCCGATCTGGGCGGTCTTGAGTGCCGTGCTGATCAGTGTGGTGCCTTCTTCGATCGCCTGGGTGTCCCAGCGGGTGCGGTCCTGCTCGGCGAGCGGGATGAGTGCGCCGTTGGGGTCGGTGCGCGCGGGGCGGCGTGCGTCGGTGAGCAGCATCAGCGCGAGCAGGCCGGTGAGCTCGCCGTCGGCTGGTCTGCGTTTGTGCAGCTGGCGGGTGAGGCGGATGGCTTCGGCGGTGAGGTCGACGCGCACCAGGTCGTCGCCGGAGCTGGCGGTGGAGCCTTCGGTGAAGATCAGGTAGAGGACGTGCAGGACGGCGGTGAGGTCCTGGGGTGGCCGGAACTTGGCGCCGGACTGCTTGATCTTCTGCTTGGCGCGGCTGATGCGTTGCGCGACCGTCGCTTCGGGTACGAGGAACGCTCGTGCGATCTCGGCGGTGGTGAGTCCGCCGACGGCTCTGAGGGTCAGGGCGATCTGCGAGGCGGTGGTGAGCGACTCGTGGCAGCACAGGGCGAGGAGGGTGAGGGTGTCGTCCTGCGCGGGCACGGGATCGGGTGGTGTCGGGGTGAGGGCGACGACCTTGTCCTCGCGCTGGCGGCGGGCGGTGTCGGAGCGGTACTGCTCGATCCACCGTCGTGAGGCGGCGGTGATGAGCCAGCCCTTGGGGTTGTCCGGGATGCCGTCGGCCGGCCATTGCTGGGCGGCGCCGAGCAGTGCTTCCTGCACGGCGTCCTCGCAGACGTCGAACTGGCCGTGGCGGCGCACGAGCACGCCGAGGACCTGCGGCGCGAGTGTGCGCAGCAGGCCCTCCACCTCAGGGTTCACAGGCCGTCCAGCATGGTCGTGTCCCAGACCGGCCGGACCTCGATGCCGTCGTTGTGGGCGTCGGGCAGCGTCGCGGCGTGGGCGATGACCTGGTCGATCGAGTCGGCTTCGACGAGGTAGAAGCCGGCGAGGTACTCCTTGGCCTCGGCGAAGGGGCCGTCGGTGACGACGACCTCGCCGTTTTTGATGCTGACGCCTTTGCCGGTCTCGGGGCCGGGGAGACCTTCGCTGACGATGAGCTCGCCGGAGGCGCGGAGCTTGTCGGACAGGTCGTAGTGGTCCTTGCCGAACTGCATCTGCTGCTCTTCGGTGAGCTTGTCCCACGCGGCCCGCGACTTCGGGTTGCTGTAGATCAGGATCAGGTACTTCACGTGCGGCCTCCCGGCTCGTGGCTGGCTGGCGGAAAAATCTTCCCACCGCCATGTCGAGACAGCGGGCTGCGTCTCGACACCGGTGTGTCAGCCGATTTCGACGGAGGGTTTCGAGATGACGCACACGCTGGTGCAGGACGAGGCGGCGATCCGCGAGACGTTCACCGAGCACGAGGAAGGGATGCGGCTGCGTGATCCCGCGCGGATCGTGGCCCGCTTCGCCGAGGACGTGGTGACGTGCACTTTGGCGCCTCCGCTGCGCAACACCGGGCTGGACGCGCGGGACGTGGAGTCGCTGGCGGGGTGGATGGCCGGGTTCGAGGGGCCGATCACGCTGGAGCACCGGGATCTGACGGTCGTCGTGTCCGGTGACGTGGCGTTCGCGCACGGGCTGGCGCGGCTGTCGGCGGTGCCGGTCGGGTATCCCGAGGGGTTCTCGATGTGGATGCGTACGACGGTGGGATTGCAGCGACGTGAGGGGCGGTGGCTGGTGACGCACGCGCACGACTCGGTGCCGTTTCACATGGACGGGTCGTTCCTGGCGGCGACCGATCTGGAGCCCTGAGCGGTCAGGCATGCGACGCACATATGCCGAGGCCCGGACCGTGCAGGGGGTCGGTCCGGGCCTCGGCGCTTTCCGGGGCGGGTCTACTTGACGTTGACCGCGGCCCAGGACCGGTTGACCGCCGTGCGGTCGAAGCGCAGGTGGTGGATGCCGTCGGTGTCGCGCACGACGTCGCGGGGGACGAGCTGTCCTGCGCCGGACAGGCCGAGGGCGGAGGAGATCGTCCCTCCCAGCGTGCCCGTGGCGGTCAGAGCCGCTCTGGGCGTCAGGGCGGTGGTGATGCCCATGGTTTTGCGCTTCATCGACACTCCTTGTTCCGGTGCAGGGGGTGTTCGCTCCGGCGTTACAGGGGTGCCGGGGCGAACACCGTGGAACAGGCCCGACCATCGTCGATGACCAGGTGTGGTGATCGTATTGCTCTCAGTGCATGCGACCAGCCACTCCCAAAATGCGAGATCGGTTCACGAATTGGGCTGAGTCGCTGGTCAGGACACCGGATTTTGTCCAAAAGGTGAAACAAAAGAGCAGCTCAAACGGCGTGGAAACACGCCGGAAACTTCCCGGTGCGCACGTTCTTCCGGCGTAGCCGAGTACTCCGGGTGGTGCAGTCCTACCGGAGGGGATCTTGTTTACAGTTAACTACGCAGAGTGAGAGCTGGGTCACAGATTCACAGGCCGAGGCGGGTCACCGCGTTGTCCTCGAGAGGATTCGCGGTCCGGATGTAGCGGTGCACCGTGCGCGGATTGGTCCACCGGCCCTGCCGCATGATCTCCCGGTCGCTCGCCCCGCCCAGCGCCGCCTGCGTCGCGAACCCCGCCCGCAGCGAATGCCCGCCGAACAACGCCGGATCCAGCCCCGCCCGCACCGCGTACCGCTTCACCAGCTCCGCGACCGCGCGCCCCGACATCGCCTTGGCCCCGATGCCGCCGTGCCGGTTCACCACCGGGAACACCGGCCCCTGCCGGACACCCGCCTCGAAGCCGTGGCAGCGGTGCAGGCCGGTCTCGGAGAGCTCCTTGCCGTCGAGCACGTCGGCCCAGTCCGCGAACGCGCACACCGGGCACGTCGGCCGCCTGCTCCCGCGCGGCAGCACCACCGACTGCTGGTGCTTGCCCGTCTGGTCGGTCTTCGTCGTCCCCAGCCGGATCAGCAGCAACGGCTCGTGCGTGCGCGGATCCACGTCCACCGTGACGTCGGAGAACTCGATGCCCGCCAATTCACTGCGCCGCAACGCCCCCGCGAACCCCACCAGCAGCAGCAACGCGTCCCTCGCGCGCGCGGGACCGGCCTGCGGGCGTTCGTTCAGCAGTGCCTCGAGGGTGTCGAGCAGCACCGGCCGTTTGCGCCGCGGCTGCGACTTGCGGGTGCGCCGGACACCGCGCAACGTCAGCCGCACGACGTCGCTGCGCGTCGGGCTCGGCAGGCCGTTCGCCGCGTGCACCGCCGAGATCGCCGCCGACTTGCGTTCCAGCGTCGAGGCCCCGAACGCCGGCGACCCGTCCGGCTTCACCGTGTCCGCCGCGACCGCCAGATAGACCGCCACGTCCAGCGGATCGGCCGGCAACGCCTGACGGCCCTCCGCCTGACACCACCCGGCCCACGCGATCCAGTCCGACCGGTACGCCCGCACCGTGTTCGGCGACTGCGCGCTGCGCAGATACCCGGCCAGCGACGCCGCCTGCTCGTCGTCGAACCTCTCGCGCACCCCCGCGAGCGCGTCGACGTCGATCAGCACCGAGTGCGAGACCCTGACCAGCGCGTGCTGGACGGGTTCGGGCAGGCTCACACCCGCGATGGTAGTCCTCTGATCAACTCCACCACCTCGCGCGGCGTGAACTCCAGCCCGCTGATGCCCACGCTCACCTCGAAGCTGCACCGGTGCGGATCCGGATTCGACCGCGCGTACAGGAACAGCCTGATCCCGGTCTCCTCCAGCAGGTGCTGTGCGGCCCGCTGCGCGTCGTGGCGTGACAGGGGCAGGTGCACGTGGAACAGGGGAGTGGCCGGCACTTCGGGTGTCGTGTGCGCGAACCCGTCGGCGTTGATAGCCCGCGCGAGGGCCTGGGCGTGGTCGCGGAACTCGGCCATCCTCGGCAGGTTCACGTCCATGCCCATCAACGCGATCGCGGCCAGCGGCCACGCGTCGGCGATCGCCCCGCCCATCCGGCGCCGCCACACCGCCGCCTGCCCGATCGTGTCCGCGTCCCCGGCGAGCACCGCGCCCCGCACACCTTCGAGTCCTTTGTAGAGCGACACGTACACCGTGTCGAACAACGCGGAGACCTCGGCGAACGTCGCGTCGTACCCGGTCTGCGCCTCCCACAGCCGCGCGCCGTCGCAGTGCGCGGCCGCACCCGACTGCCTCGCCCACGCCGCCTGCGCCGCCAGGTCCCCGAACGCGGGCAGCACGCCGCCGATGTCGCGTTGCGGCAGTTCGAACACCACCGCCGCGAGCGGTTCGTGCACCGCCTTCAGATCGTCCAGGCCGAACAGCTCGTTGCGGTCGCCCACGGGATGGAACCGCAGGCCGTGCACCGCGTTGTAGCCCTGGTTCTCCCACACGTGCAGATGCGTCTGCGGATGCCCGGCGAACGACCGGCGGCCCGTCCTGTCGGCGTGCACCCGCAACGCCACCTGCTGCGCCATCGTTCCTGACGGGAAGAACAACGCCTCAGGCTTGCCCAGCAGTGTCGCGACCCGTTGCTCCAGCTCCCGCACCGGATCCTCCGGCCGCGTCCCCGGCGTCACCCACTCGGCGAGACGGCGGAGGACCTCGTGCGGCGACCTGCGCGGGCCACTGTGCTGGGAAAGCGAACGACGGATGTCCATACCCGCGACACTACCTATTGCAAGCAATGTGCAATAGGGCTGTTCGGCGTGGTCAGGCCGCCGCGCTCAGCCGCGCGTCCAGTTCCGCCTCATCGGCCACGAACCACAGCTGCCGGCCCCGGTTCGACTCGTACACGAAGTCCCGCAACGCCGTGCTCGCCGCCACCTGCTCCGAGATGTCCCCGACCACCGCGACCGCGAACCCGTACTGCTGGAACTTCTGCACCACCGCACCCGCCACCCGCGTGCGCAACACCAGGAAGTCCGGCGACAACCGCGCCACCGGCAACACCAGCCACCGCACGTCCTGCCCCCACAACGTGCCGATCAGGTCCACAGCGGACTGCTCGTCGGTGATCAGGGGACCGTCCTCGGCGCACATCAGCACCGTCGCGCCGTGGCGCGTCTGCACAACATCAGGCATGGCACCGGAACCTAGTAGCGGCACACGCCCGATGTCGCGCCGAATACCCGCGCGCCCGGTGATCACCGCTTGCTAACCTGCCCGCACGCGATCGGCCGGAGGAGGTGAGTCCCATCAACGCGGTCAACCCACGTGGGCACTCCCTCCCCTTCACGGCCTGACGCCCGCACCGCGTCGCCACGGGAGCGCTCCAGCCACCCCGGAAGGCGACCAGCCATGCGTTTCACCTCGCACACCACCTCCGCTGACGGCATCACCGAACGCGACTTCGTCCACGACGGCGTCCCCGGCGTGCTCTGGACCCCCGCGCACGACCCCGCCGGGCTCGTGCTCAGCGCCCACGGCGGCGGCCAGCACAAACGAGCCCCCGGCGTCCTCGGCCGCGCACACCGCTGCGCCGCCGCCGGCCTCGCCGTCGTCACGCTCGACTCCCCCGGCCACGGCGACCGGGCCCGCACCGCCGACGACGACCGGTTCGCCACCGAGATCCGCACCCGCACGACCGCCGGCCAGGACGCCGGCGCTCTCGTCGCCGAGTACAACGCCCTGCAGGCCGCCCGCGCGATCCCGGAATGGCGATCCGTGCTCGACGCCCTGCCCGCCACCAGCGACCGCGTCGGGTTCTGGGGCGTGTCCATGGGCAGCGCCATCGGCATCCCGCTCGTCGCCGCCGAACCCCGCGTCCGCGCGGCCGTCCTCGGACTGATCGGCGCCACCGACGCCTTGGTGCGCGCGGCTGCGGCGATCACCGTCCCCGTGCGGTTCCTGCTGCAGTGGGACGACCGGCTCATCCCGCGCGGCGCCGGCCTCGTGCTGTTCGACGCCTTCGCCACACGCCACAAGTCGTTGCACGCCAACCCCGGAGGACACGGCGACGTCCCCGAGCACGAACTCGCCGCCGCGGTGACGTTCCTCGCCGGATGACGCCCGCGAAAATGCCGGGCGCCCGCTGACGGACCTTGGGTAGCGTCGCGCCACATGCGTGACCTCGCGACGTTGCCCAAGGCCCACCTGCACGTGCACCTCGAAAGCACCGTGCGCACGGACACCCTCGCGGAACTCGCCGAGCACCACGGCGTCGACGTCCCCGCCGTGCAGGCCGGGACGTTCGACGGCTTCGCACAGTTCGCCGCCCACAACGGGGCGGTGCGGGACTGCCTGCGGCGAGCCGAGGACTTCCACCGGATCGCGTACGAGTTCTGCGCCGAGGAAGCAGCGCAGGGGACCCGGTACGCCGAGGTCACGTTCACCGCGGCAGCGCACGGAGAACGACTCGGTGATCCGGACATGCCGCTCGAGGCGGTGTTGTCCGGGCTCGCCGCAGGACAGGCCGCCCACGGCATCGAATGCCGTGTGATCGTGGACCACCCCAGGAAGCGATCGGTAGCGCGACTGCGGGACTCACTGCGCCTCGCGACAGCGCACCCTCAGGTCGTGGCGATCGGGACGGCCGGAGCGGAAGACCATCCGCTCACCCCGTTCGCCGCCGTGTTCCGTGCCGCGAAAGACGCCGGGGTCGGACTCGTGCACCACGCCGGGGAGTGCTGCGGAGCGCCGAGCGTCGCCGAAGCCGTGACCGTCGGGCTCGCCGACCGGATCGGGCACGGGTTCCGGGCGCTCGACGATCCGGACGTCGTCGCGCTGCTGCGGGACCGCGCCATACCGCTCGAAGCCTGCCCGTCGTCGAACGTCGCGCTGGGACTGGTCGAATCCCTCTCCTCTCATCCGCTGCCACTGCTCATCGACGCCGGGCTGACCGTCACGCTCAACACCGACATCCCCGCCTCCACCGGCACCACGCTCACCGACGAGTACCGCCTGCTGCGCGAACACCTCGGCTTCAGCGACGACGCCCTCGCGCGCATCGCCACCAACGCCGTCGACGCGTCCTTCGCGCCGGAGGACACGAAAGCCTCGCTGCGTCAGGACATCGCGGCCTGGCGGGCCGGCTCGAAACACACCAGCCCGTGCCGCGACGCCAGCAACGCCACCAGATCCAGCACCTGACGCTGACCCGGCCACACCACGTGCACGATCACCGCGTCCACCCCCACCGTCAGCGCCTCGTCCCACGACACCGACGAGGAGGGATCCGGCGACGTGCGCCGTAACTCCCGCACGAACGCCGCCACCGCGGGCTCGAACGCGCCCAGCGGCGAGGACCTCAGCTCCGCGTAGCGGGCCGCCGCCTCCGCGAAGGACGCCGGACCAGGAGCCCGCCACACCACCACGTCGACCGGAACATCCACGGGCACACCGCCCGGCACATCGACTGGCACGGCCATCACGCCACCTTCCCGAACAACGCACCGGACCGCGGAACCCGTGCGGCAGCCTCCGCCAGATCACCGGGATCCCACGCCTCATCCACCGCACTCGGACACATCCCGCGCACCACCGCCACCGCACAGGCACGCGGCGAGGCCGATCGCTCCAGCCGACGGTCCCGATCGGAAGCCTCCACACCGGGCGACTCCGCCAGGCCCCAGAACGCGTTCAGGTCCATGCCGAGAACGCTAGCGAGAGGGTCTGACAATTTTTGAAGCCCCGACATCAGCACCGGTCAGAGGCCATGCGGGTGCTGCCAGGCCGGGCTCACGCCGCCTCCTCCAGCCCGCCGGACAGCTCCCACAGCCGAGGCAGCCGCACCGCCGCCTCCACCGGCGAGTCCAGGTCCCACACCTCACCGGTGAACGGCCCCGCGTCCGTCACCGGCACGTGACCCAGGATCGCCAGCGCGTTGTCCAGCGACCGGCCCGTCACCACGAAGAACGCCTCACGAGCCACCCCGGACAGCCCTTCCCACAACGGCCACGCAGCGTCCGGCCACGACTGCGCCCCCACCGCCAGCAACATCCGCACCGCAGGCACGTCCGCCAGCGCGTCGGGTGAGGCCGCCACCGAGGCCAGCACCTCGCGGCCCAGCCCGATCAGCCACGACTGGAACTCGAAGAAACGATCGGCCGAACACACTCCATCACATAAGACATAAGCCGCGTGCCAGTGCAAGAACGTGTTCACACGACCACGTGAAGCACTCAAGAAAGTCTCGAAACCGCAAATGTCGCCCGGCGGCAGCAAAGCCAGCCGCGACGTCAGCCAAACACGACGTTCATACTGGTCAGAACTGGCGGAAGCCGACTGGTCGAGCAGTGCCCAGAAGACGTCGAGATCCATACCCACGACGTTATAGAAGGGGTCTGACAATTTCCGGCCCCCGCCGCACGGGCCACCGCAGAAGCTATTCGACGGCTTTTTCGAACAACGCCCACAGGTGCGGAACGCGGCGTGCGATGTCGGCCGGGTCCTCCATCTCCACATCCTCGCCGCCGGGGGAGACGTCGAACGCGCGCGCCTGGCCCCGCGACCGCAGGAACGAGTCCAGGTCGCCGGCCTGCACCGCCTCGAACGCCGCGTCCGGCACCCGGTAGAGCGGCTCCCAGTCCGGCCAGTCCTCGTCCGCCCAGCCGTCCACGGACCCCAGCGACGCCAGCCGCCGGATCGACGGCACCGCCGCCAGCGCGTCCGGCGAAGCCGCCACCGACGAGAACACCTGCGAGCCCTGACCCACCAGCCAGGCCTGGAAGTAGAAGAACGAGTCCATCCCGCACAGCCCCGAGCAGATCAGCGTCGCCGCCTGCCAGTGCGCCCACGTGTCCACGCGCTCGCGCTGCTCGTCGAGCCGCACCGCGAAGTCGGCGATCTCACCCGCGGGCAGCAGCGCGAGCCGGCCCGTCAGCCACTCCCGGCGTTGTTCCAGGTCAGGAGCGGAACGCACCGCGTGGTCGACCAGCTTCCAGAAGCCCCGCGCGTCCATGCCGACACGCTAGCGGCGGGGTCTGACAGTTATTGACGCGAGCGAACCCGCACGCCCTGACTATCCTTGAACCCAAATGGACACCCCGCACGCTGAACTGCACAAACGCCTGCCCGAGCTCATGCCGCGTGATCAACGCCGGCTCGCCAGGCGCCTCGACGGCGCACGCAAGGTCAAGGACCCCCTGGCGCGCAAGAAGATCACCGAGGAGATCGCCGCCCAGATCGACGAGGCCGCGCTCAAGGTCGCGCTGCGCAGGGAGTCCGTTCCCAAGATCAGCTATCCGGCCGAGCTGCCGGTCAGCCAGCGCAAGGACGACATCAAGGACCTGATCGAGCACAACCAGGTCGTGATCGTCGCCGGCGAGACCGGGTCCGGCAAGACCACGCAGCTGCCCAAGATCTGCCTGGAACTCGGCCGGGGCATCACCGGCCAGATCGGCCACACCCAGCCCCGCCGCATCGCCGCGCGCACCGTCGCCGAACGCGTCGCGGAGGAACTGGGCACCAAGCTCGGTGACACGATCGGCTACAAGGTCCGGTTCACCGACCAGTCCGGTGACGAGACGCTGGTCAAGCTCATGACCGACGGCATCCTGCTCGCCGAGATCCAGACCGACCCCACCCTGTCGCGCTACGACACGATCATCATCGACGAGGCCCACGAACGCAGCCTCAACGTCGACTTCCTGCTCGGCTACCTCAAGCAGCTCCTGCCGCGCCGCCCCGACCTCAAGATCGTCATCACCTCCGCCACGATCGACCCGCAGCGCTTCAGCCAGCACTTCGGCGACGCCCCGGTCATCGAGGTCTCCGGCCGCACCTACCCCGTCGAGACCCGCTACCGGCCGCTGGAGGAGGACGACGACCAGACCCAGGGCATCATCAACGCCGTCCACGAACTGCAGGCCGAAGGCCCCGGCGACGTCCTGGTGTTCCTGTCCGGCGAACGCGAGATCCGCGACACCGCCGACGCCCTCAAACAAGAAGACCTCCGCAACACCGAGATCCTCCCGCTCTACGCGCGGCTGAGCGTCGGCGAGCAGCACCGGGTGTTCCAGCGGCACACCGGCCGGCGCATCGTGCTCGCCACCAACGTCGCCGAGACCAGCCTCACCGTGCCGGGCATCAAGTACGTCGTGGACCCCGGCAACGCCCGCATCTCCCGCTACAGCCACCGCCTCAAGGTCCAGCGCCTGCCGATCGAACCCATCAGCCAGGCGTCGGCGAACCAGCGCAAGGGCCGCTGCGGCCGCGTCAGCGAAGGCATCTGCATCCGCCTGTACTCCGAAGAGGACTTCGAGGCCCGCCCGGAGTTCACCGACGCGGAGATCCTGCGCACCAACCTCGCCAGCGTCATCCTGCAGATGACCAACATCGGCCTGGGCGACATCGCGAAGTTCCCGTTCATCGACCCGCCGGACTCCCGCAACATCAACGACGGCATCGGCCTGCTGCAGGAGCTCGGCGCGATCAACGCCGCCGAGAAGAAACTCACCCCGACCGGCCGCAAACTCGCCGCACTGCCGGTCGACCCGAGGCTGGGCCGCATGGTCCTCGAAGCCGACACCACCGGCTGCCTCAAAGAGGTCATGATCATCGCCGCGGCACTGTCCATCCAGGACCCCCGCGAACGGCCCGCCGACCAGCAGGAGGCCGCGACCCAGCAGCACGCCAGGTTCGTGGACTCCGAGTCCGACTTCGTCACGTTCCTCAACCTGTGGCAGTACCTCAAGGAGCAGCAGAAGGAACTGAGCGGCAACCAGTTCCGCAAGCGCTGCAAGGCCGAGTTCCTCAACTACCTGCGCGTGCGCGAGTGGCAGGACATCTACCTGCAGCTGCGCCAGGTCGCCAAGCAGATCGGCATGCACCCCAACGACCAGCCCGGCGACCCGCGCAACATCCACATCGCCCTGCTGTCCGGGCTGCTCAGCCACATCGGCGTCAAGGACGTCCTCAAGAAGCAGGCGCCGAACGAGAAACGGCGGCCCCTCACCGAGTTCCTCGGCGCCCGCAACGCCAAGTTCGCGATCTTCCCCGGCTCCGCGCTCGCCAAGAAACCACCGCAGTGGGTGATGGCCGCCGAACTGGTCGAGACCAGCCGCCTGTGGGGCCGCATCGTCGCCAAGATCGAACCCGAATGGGCCGAACGTCTCGGCGAACACGTCGTCAAACGCCAGTACAGCGAACCGCACTGGGAGACCAAACGCGGCAGCGTCGTCGCGCTGGAGAAGGTCACGCTGTACGGGGTGCCGATCGTCGCCGGCCGCAAGGTCAACTACGGCCGCATCGACCCCGAACTGTCCCGTGAGCTGTTCATCCGCCACGCGCTCGTGCAGGGGGAGTGGACCACCCACCACCGGTTCTTCCACACCAACCGCGCGCTGCTCGACGAGGTCGGTGAACTGGAGAACCGGGCACGGCGGCGCGACATCGTCGTCGACGAGGAGACGCTGTTCGACTTCTACGACAAACGCGTCGGCGCCGAGGTCGTGTCCGCACGGCACTTCGACTCGTGGTGGAAGAAGCAGAAGGACAAGAACCAGCTCACCTTCACCAAGGAGATGCTGGTCAACGACCGCGCCGACGTCACCCCCGACGCCTACCCCGACCAGTGGCGCCAGGGCGAGCTCACGCTGCCGCTGAGCTACCACTTCGAGCCCGGCACGAAGAACGACGGCGTCACCGTGCAGCTCCCGCTGCCCGCGCTCACCGCCCTGGACGACGACGCGTTCTCCTGGCAGATCCCCGGCCTGCGCCACGACCTCGTCGTCGCGCTCATCCGCTCGCTGCCCAAGCAGATCCGCCGCAACTTCGTGCCCGTCCCCGACGTCGCCAACGCCGTCCTCGCGCGCATCAAACCCAGCGACTCCAGCCTGCTCAGCGGCGTCGAACGCGAACTCAAAGCCCTCACCGGCGTGACCGTGCACCGCGAGGACTGGCAGTTCGACGCCGTCCCCGACCACCTCAAGCTCACCTTCCAGGTCGTCGACGAGCACAACCGCACCCTCGCCGAGGGCAAGGACATCGCGGTGCTCAAGGAAAAGCTGCGCGACGAGGTCCGCGAGTCGCTCAGCCAGGCCGCCGGCCACCTCGAACGCACCGGGATCACGACCTGGGACTTCGACGCCCTGCCGAAGACCATCGAGCAACGGCAGTCCGGCATCACCGTCACCGCCTACCCCTCCCTGGTCGACCGGGGCGACAGCGTCGCGATCAAGGTCCTCGACACACCGGGACGGCAGGCCTACGCCCACCGCCGCGGCGTGCGCCGGCTCCTGCTGCTCGGCATCAACTCACCGGTCAAGCACCTGCAGCGCCACCTCGACAACGCCGCCAAACTCGCGCTCACCCGCAACCCCCACGGCGGCGTCGCCGCGCTGCTGTCGGACTGCATCATGGCCGCCGTCGACCGGCTCATGGGCGACCCGGCCTGGGACGCCAAGTCCTACGCAGCCCAGCTCAAGAAGGTCCAGGCAGCGCTGAACGACACCACCTGGGTCGTCGTGCAGGAGGTCCGCAAGGTCCTCGAAGCCGCCCACGAGGCCGAACTGGCACTGACCGGCCTCAAGGGCGCCCCGGACTCGGCCAACGACATCCGCGCACACCTCAACTCGCTGGTGTACAAGGGTTTCGTCACCCACACCGGCTACGACCGGCTGCCCGACCTCGTGCGCTACCTCAAAGGCATCGCGCGGCGCATCGAGAAGCTGCCCGAGAACCCGCGCCGCGACCTCGACTGGACCAACCAGGTCCACCAGGTCCACGCCGAATACCGGGAACTGCGCGCGCAGACCCCAGCCGACGAACCCTCGCCCGAGCTCGACGAGATCCGCTGGATGATCGAGGAACTGCGGCTGTCGTACTTCGCCCAGACCATCAAGACGCGGTACACGATCAGCGACAAGCGCATCTACAAGGCACTCGACGCCGTGCCGTTGTAGACCTCGCTACCGTGGAGCATGAACACATCGGGGAATTCCCAGTGGGTCGTCCACATCAGCGGCGACGCGCCGAACGCGCACGACGACACCCGAGCCAGGTTCGACGACGCCCTGCGGGAGGTGCTCGCCGACCTGGAACAGGAACTGGGCCGCACACCGGTGTTCGCGCTCAGCCTGTTCCAGATCCCCGGCGAGGACCAGTACTGGAAGCGGCTGAAACCGGACGTCGTGGAGATCTCCGAAGGCCTCATGCGGTCCCGCAACGTCCTGGCACCGCTGGAGTCAGTCATCCGAGAGCTCGCCCAGTAGCGCCTCGCCCGTGCGGTACAGCTGCACCAGCAACGGCCGCAGCAACAACCCGGCGGACGTCAGCTCGTACCGGGAAACCGGGGGAGCGCGAGCACGACACCAGACCCTGCGCCGGCAACCCCGCCCGCAACGCCGAGAACGACCGCGGGCCGTGCATCAGATCCCGCAGCACCAGCGTCGCCCACCGGCTGCTGATCGCCGCCAGCGCCACCTCCACCGGGCAGTCCGCCGACGGCCGGTCCCAGCTCTTCGTCCGCGGCACGTCTACGCGCACGACGGCATCGCGTTGCTCATCGTCGACTGGACCATCGGCGACGTGCACGGCACCGCCACCGACGTCGCACGCGAAGGTGCGGACGGCCGGTGGCGGTACGTGATCGACAACCCCTTCGGGGTCAGTCAGGCGGTTCCATCGCGCCGGTCATGATCGCCACCGCGTCCGACATCGACACCGACTTCGGGTCCACCACCGCCTTGCGGCGGCCCAGGCGCTGGATGTGGATGCGGTCGGCCACCTCGAACACGTGCGGCATGTTGTGGCTGATCAGGATGACCGGCAGGCCGCGGTCGCGGACCTGCAGGATCAGGTCCAGCACCGCGCGGGACTCCCGCACACCCAGCGCGGCCGTCGGCTCGTCCATGATCACGACACGGCTGCCGAACGCCGCCGCCCGTGCCACCGCCACGGCCTGGCGCTGGCCGCCCGAGAGGGTCTCCACCGCCTGGCCGGGGTTCTGGATCGTCATGATCCCCAGCGCGTCGAGCTGGCGGCGTGCCTCCTCCCGCATTCCGGCGCGGTCGAGCATCCGGAACACCGAGCCGAGCACGCCCTTGCGGCGCAGTTCGCGGCCCAGGAACAGGTTCGCGGCGATGTCGAGCGACGGTGACACCGCCAGCGACTGGTGCACCGTCTCGATCCCCGCGTTCCGCGCGTCCAGGGGCGTGGAGAACGACACCGGCTCGCCGTCGAGCAGGACCTCGCCCTCGTCCGGCACCACCGCCCCGGACAGGGCCTTGATCAGCGACGACTTGCCCGCGCCGTTGTCGCCGATCACCGCGAGGATCTCGCCCGGCAGCAGCTCCAGGTCCGAGCCCGCCAGCGCCGTCACCTTCCCGTACCGCTTGACCAGGCCCGTCGCCTGCAGGATCGGGGTGGTCATGCCTTCACCTTCCTGATCCACTGGTCCAGCGACACCGCCACGATGATCAGCACACCGACCGCCATCGTCTGCCACAGCACGTCCACGCCGGCCAGCGCGAGGCCGTTGCGGAACACACCGACGATCAACGCGCCGATCAGTGACCCCACCACCGCGCCGCGGCCACCGAACAGCGACGTCCCGCCGATCACCACGGCCGTGATCGAGTCCAGGTTGTCGGTCTGCCCCGCCTGCGGGCTGGCCGAGGCGATCCGGCCGATCAGCGTCCACGCCGCCACCGCGTAAATCAGCCCCGCAGTGGCGTACACGCTCAGCAGCACCCGCGCCGTGCGGATGCCCGACAGGCGTGACGCCTCCAGGTCGTCACCGGTGGAGTAGACGTGCCGGCCCCACGCGGTGTTCTTGAGCACGAACGCCATCGCCGCCACCAGCAGCACCAGCAGGATCGAGCCGTAGGTGATGCGGGTGCCGCCGACGGTGAACGTCTGCCCGGTCCACAGCAGCAGCGACGGCATGTCCGAGCCGCGGATCGTGGCACTGCCCGAATACCAGAGGTTCAACGCGAAGAACACGTTCAGCGTGCCCAGCGTGACGATGAACGGCGGCAGCTTCAGCCGCGTCACCAGCATCCCGTTGAGCAGGCCGCACACCGTGCCCACCAGGAACCCCAGCAGCAGCGCGGGCAGTCCCGGCAGGCCGGTCTCCGACGCGACCTTCGCCATCACGATCGAGGTCAGCACCATGATCGCCCCGCACGACAGGTCGATGCCCGCCGTCAGGATCACGATGGTCTGCCCCACCGCGAGCGTGCCCACCACCGCGACCTGCTGCAGGATCAGCGAGATGTTGCCCGGCGTCAGGAACCGCTCCGACAGCAACGCGAACACGATCACCGACGCCAGCAGCACCACCGCCGGCCCGATCGTCGCCTGCGCGTGCAGCACGTGCTGCACGCGCGTCAGCAGCGAACGGTCCCGCTGCTCCACCACAGCCGTCATGGCTCAGCCCCAGCAGTTCTGCAGGCCGAACGCCGAGTCCTTCGACTCCACGCCCTCAGCCGGCTGGTCGGTGATGAGCGTGACGCCGGTATCGGTGTCCTGCGGCTTGGAGCCGTCCTTGGCGAACTTCGAGATCGCCTCCACGCCCAGCTGCGCCATCTTGAGCGGGTACTGCTGCGAGGTCGCGCCGATCACGCCCGCCTTGACGTTGTCCACACCGGGACAGCCGCCGTCGACCGAGACGATGACGACGTCCTTCTCCTTGCCCGCCGCCTTCAGCGCCTCGTAGGCGCCCGCCGCCGCGGGCTCGTTGATCGTGTAGACCAGGTTGATCCCGGGGTCCTTCTGCAGCAGGTTCTCCATCGCCGTGCGGCCGCCCTCCGGGGCGCCGTCGGTCACGTCGTGGCCCACGATCCGCGGATCGGACTCGTCACCGATGCGGTTCTTGTCCTTCACGTCGACGCCGAAGCCCTCCAGGAACCCCTGGTCGCGCTGCACGTCCACCGACACCTGGTTCGGGTTGAGGTCCAGCAGCGCGATCTTGGCCTGCTTGCCGTCCTTGGCGAACTTCGCCTTCGCCCACTGCCCGATCAGCAGACCGGCCTTGTAGTTGTCGGTCGCGAACGTCGCGTCGGCGGCGTTCGCCGGTTCCAGCTGCGTGTCCAGCGCGATCACCAGCAGGCCCGCCGCCCGCGCCTTGTCCACCGACGGCACGATCGCCTTCGAGTCGCTCGGCGTGATCAGGATGCCCTTCGCTCCCGACGCGATCAGGTTCTCGATCGCGTCGACCTGCGACTGGTTGTCGCCGTCCTGCTTGCCCGCGAACGACTGCACCGTCGCCCCGGACGAGGACGCGGCCTGTTGCGCGCCCTCCTTCATCTTCACGAAGAACGGGTTCGTGTCCGTCTTCGTCACCAAGCCCACCAGCGTCGCCGCACCGCCGGAGGACCCACCGCCTCCGCACGCGGTCGCGAACACGAGCAACGCCGCTGCGCCGGCAATCCCGACCGTTCTGCGCATGACAACTCCTACGTCAACGTTGACGTAACCGGCCCTCCGCTGACCCACCGCGAGTTACGGTGAAGCGGCTACGTTTTGATTGAATCGGGTATACCCTCACGTCATCGTTGACGCAAGGGTCGTAGGACGTGAGCGGAGCGGGACATGGATCAGGCCGGCGAGAGACGCGAACCCACGATGCGCGACGTCGCGGCGCTGGCGAAGGTCAGCATCAAGACCGTCTCCCGCGTCATCAACGGCCTGCCCGGCGCCGGGACGGAGGTCACCGAACGCGTCCGCGCCGCCGCCCGCTCCCTCGGCTACCGGCCCAACCTCACGGCCAGCAGCCTGCGCCGCGCCGACCGCCGCAGCGCCACCATCGGCGTGCTGTTCGAAGACCTCTCCAACCCCTTCGACGCCGCCCTGCTGCGCGCCGTCGAGGACCACGCCCGGCGCAGCGGCGTCCTCGTGCTCGCCGGCAGCACCGAGGACGACCACACCCTGCAACGCGAACTGCTCGTGTCGCTGTCCGCGCGCCGCGTCGACGGCGTCGTCGTCATGGCCGCCGGCGGCCACCAGGACGCCCTGCAGCACGAACGCGAACGCGGCACGCCGATGGTGCTCGTCGATCGGCCGCCCACCTTCGGCGGCACCGACTGCGTCACCACCACCAACCGCGACAGTTCCCGCGCCGCCGTGCTCAAGCTCGCCGCCCTGGGCCACCGCGACATCGCGTTCCTCGGCGACCGCCGCACCCTGTGGACCAGCCAGGAGCGCTACACCGGCTACCTCGAAGGCCTCGCCCAGGCCGGTCTCACCTTGCGCGAGGCGCTCGTGCGCACCGACCTGCACGGTGTCGCCGTCGCCGAGACCGCCACCGCCGCGCTGTTCGACCTCGACCGGCCGCCCACGGCGCTGTTCACCGCGCAGAACCTCGTCACCGTCGGTGCCATGCGCGTGCTGCGCGCCCGTGACCTGCACCGGCGTGTCGCCGTCATCGGCTTCGACGACTTCCCGCTCGCCGACCTGCTCGACCCGGCCGTCACCGTCGTGCGCCAGGACGTCCCCGGCATCGGCCGCAAGGCCGCCGAGCTCATCCTCGCCCGCATCGACGGCGACACCTCACCGCCGGTGCACGCCGTCGTGCCGGCCTCGCTCGTGCCCCGGGGCTCCGGCGAGATCGCGGCGCTCAGCTGACCGACAGCACCGCGTCGATCACCTGCGGCCCCGACAGCAGCACCTCGTCGTTGTGGTCCGCGCCGTCGATCTCGACGAGCCTGGCCCGCGCCGCCGTCGCCACCTCGCGGCTCTGCGCGGGTGGCACGATCGAGTCCCTCGTCCCCAGCAGCACCACGGTCGGAACGTCCAGGGTGGACACCCGCTCCACCACCGGGTACTTGTCCTGCAACAGCATCTTCACCGGCAGCCACGGGTAGTGGTGCGACCCGGCCGCCGCCAGCGACGTGAACGGCGACCGCAGCACCATGCCCTTGGGGGCGCGGTACGTCGCGAGTTCCGCGGCCACCGCCGCGCCCAGCGACTCGCCGAAGTAGACGACCGGCCCGTCGATCAGGTCCAGCGCCGCCCGCGCGTCGAAGGTCAGGCCCTCCTCCGACGGCGTGCCGGGGTTGCCGCCGTAGCCGCGGTAGTCGAACAGCAGCACCGACAGCCCGCGCGACGTGAGCGCCCGCGCCAGCGACACCCGGCCCTCGCGGTTGCCGCCGTTGCCCGGGAACACCACCACCGTCACGGGCGCGTCGGGCAGCTCGAAGTGCCAGCCGTCGAGCAGCAGGCCGTCCGCCGTGACCAGCCGGACGTCACGCCCGCCGGGCAGCACCTCGTCCGCGCTCGGCAGCGGACCGGGGGAGGGGAAGTACACGAGCTTGCGCTGGAAGGTGAAGACCACGGCGACGATGGTGACAACCACCGCCAACGCGATCAACACCGCCCTCCGCATCAGCTCATTCCAGCAGACCCCGACGCCGTCCGCTGCTAGCGTGATCAACTCGACTGACGGAACCTGGGGGATCCGATGACGATGAAGAAGACCGTGGTCTGCTTGGCGAACTCCTACAAGAAGTCGAACCGCTGCATCGCCGGGATCGAGATCCTCGCTCCCGGCGCCTACCGGTGGATCCGGCCCGTGGGCGACCGGGAGGGCAAAGGAGTCTCCGACTGGGAGATGGTCCTGGCCGACGGCACGGTGCCCCGGCTGTTCGACGTGGTGGAGATCGATCTGATCGAGCACCGCCCTGAGGGCCACCAGCGCGAGAACTACCTGCTGAATCCCAAGGCCATGTGGCAGCGGATCGGGCAGTACCCCTGGCGGCTGGTCGACGGCCTGCCGATGTCCGAGGAGCCGCTGTGGCCGAAGGGACACGGTACCGACAGCGGAGGACTGAACTGCCGCATCAGCGAGGAGACGGCGAAGAGCCAGCTCGACTCGCTCAGGCTCATCTACAGCCGGCTGGTCGTCGAGGTCGCGCCCGCGTACACCCCGCACTGGGCGCCGAAGGTGTGGGCGGAGTTCCGGCACGCGGGCCAGGACTACCGGCTCAAGGTCACCGACCCGGTCGCGCTGAGCCGGTTCCGCCGCCGGGGAACCGGCCGGTACCGCCTGGGCGACTCCCTCCTGACCATCAGCCTGACCGAGAAGTACGACGACGACCACTCCTACAAGATCGTCGCCGGTATCGCCGAGCGGTCGCCGGTATAGTCGCGCGACGATGACCAGGCAAAAGTTCCTGACTGTCGGCCACTCCACCCACGACGGCGAGACCTTCGCCAGACTGCTCCTCGGCCACGGCGTCACCGCTGTGGCCGATGTCCGATCGACGCCTTTCAGCCGCTTCACCCCGCAGTTCAACCGGCGCGCCCTCGCACGCGACCTGCCGCCGCGGGGGATCAGCTACGTGTTCCTGGGCGACGAGCTGGGAGCGCGGCCCAGCGATCCGGGCTGCTACGTCGACGGCAAGGTCCAGTACGCGCGGCTGGCCGCGACCGAGCAGTTCACCCGCGGGATCCAACGCCTGGCTCGGGGCGCGACCAGCGAGCGGATCGCCATCATGTGCGCCGAGGGCGAACCGCTGGACTGCCACCGCACCGTTCTGGTGTCCCGCGTCCTCGTCGAAGGCGGCGCGGCGGTCCAGCACCTCCACGGCGACGGCAGTCTCGAATCGCACGCGGACGCGATGCTGCGCCTGATGGGGAAGTTCGGTCTCGCGGACGACGACCTGTTCCGCACACACGACGAACGGCTGAACGAGGCGCTGAAACGCCAGGAAGAACGCATCGCGCACGTGGGGAGCGCACCGTGAAGATCTACACCATCGGGTTCACCAAGAAGCCCGCGCAGAAGTTCTTCGGCCTGCTGCGCGGAGCCCGGGCCACGACCCTGATCGACGTCCGGCTCAACAACGTGTCCCAGCTCGCCGGGTTCGCCAAACGCGACGACCTGCGGTTCTTCCTCGCCGAACTGTGCGACATGAAGTACGCGCACCGCCCCGAGCTCGCCCCCACCCAGGACATGCTCGACGACTACAAGAAGAACGGCACCGGCTGGCCCGCCTACGAGAACGACTTCCTCGCGCTCCTGCGGGCCCGCCGCATCGAGGACACCCTCGACCGCGGCTTCGTCGACGATTCCGTCCTGCTGTGCAGCGAGGACAAGCCACACCAGTGCCATCGGCGCCTGGTCGCCGAGTACCTCGCCGCGCAGTGGGGCGACACCACGATCGAACACCTCACCTGACCACAGGCGGGGTCAGGCCCTGCGACCCCGCCCGGCACGCGTCAGCTCTCCGGTGCGAACGGCACCAGCACCACGGTGATGTTGTCGTGCCCGCCCGCCTCCAGCGCGACCTTCACGAACTCCTCCGGCCCGCACGGCAGCAGCGGCTGCAGGTCCTCGGGCTCCGGCCGGTAGTTGTGCAGCCCGTCCGAGCACAGCAGGAACACCCCCGGCGACGTCGGCTTCAGCGTCACGACCTGCGGCTCGACCCGCCCGGCGTCCGCGCCGATCCACCGCGACAGCACATGCGCGCGGCGGTCGGTGCGCGCCTGCTCCTCGGTCAGCACACCCTCCGCGACCAGCTGCGCCGCCCACGTGTCGTCCGTCGTGAGCTGCTTGGAGCCCTCGTCCGACAACCAGTAGGCCCGCGAGTCACCGACCCAGCCGATCGTCACCGACGAACCCGTGACCAGCGCGGACACGAACGTGCACGACGGCGCGACACCCCGCGCGCCCGGCTCCATGGGCTCGTTCTCCACCAGCTGCTCCACCGCGAAGCACGACGCGGCGACCGCGTCGACCATCGCCTGCTCGGCGTCCGCGGTGTCGATCAGCGCGTTGAGCAGCACGTCCACCGCGGCGTCGGCGGCGGCCTGCGAGGCCTGCTCCGCGCGCTCGGACGAGGCCACACCGTCGCAGACGACGGCGGCGACACCCTTGCCCGCGACGTGGCCGAACGCCATCGAGTCCTCGTTGCGCGCCCGGCGTTTGCCGCGGTCCGACACACCCGACACCGCGCCCAGCGCGTACTCGACCCGGTCGCGCGCCGAGGGCTGGTGCCGGCCGCACTGGGTGCAGTAGTCCTCGTCGTCGATGTCGGGCGACCCGCACAGGATGCACGAGGCCTGCGCGGGACCGGTCGGTCCGCCCAGCGGCGTGCGGCGGACCAGCAGGTTGCGTCCGCACGCCTCGCAGAACCGGTCCTCCGCCGCGACGGGCGCGAAGCACTCCGGGCACTTCAGGGTGTCCATCAAACCAACGTCCTAGGCCTTACCGCGTTCGCGCGGTCCACCAATGCGATCCGTTCCTCCGGCGTGGCAGCGAACCGGGCCAGCGTGCGGTAGCGCCGCTCGAGACCCAGCCGAAGCTCGTGTTCGGAGAGTGCACAGTCCAGCACCCTGCCCTCGGCCGCTTGATTGCGGGTCACGTAGTCGTACGCCGCCTCCAGCACCTCCGTCGCCAGCTGCGTGTGCGAATGGACGTCGATGTCCAAGGCGTGCAACCGTTCCCCGGCCGCGACGAGGTCCTCCGCTCCGCAGTCACCGAGCTGCGCGCGGACCGCCGCGATCTGCGCCGCCAAGTGTTGTGAAGACGTGTCCGGGACCGACAGCAGCACCTCGACGGCCTGGGCCCGGTCACCGCACGCGAGCAGCACCCGCGCCAGCCCGAACGCCGCTGACACGTACGAGTGATCCGTGCGCCACACCAGCTCGTACCAGCCCGTCGCGGCCTTGAGATCGCCGACGGCCTCCGCGCACACGCCCAGCGCCAGCTTCGGGGCCGCCTCACCCGGCACCGCCGAGCACACCGCGTCGAACAACCGCAGCGCGTCCTGCGGCCGCTTGTCGACCAGCGCCGCCAGGCCCCGGTACCAGTCCGGGCGCCAGTCCTCCGCCGGGTCGAGCTCCGGCTCGTCGAACATCGACGGCGCCGTCAGCGACTCCAGCTCCCGCATCGCCGCCTCGGTGTCACCGGACTCGATCAGCACGCGCACGATCCGCAGCCGCACCTCCACCGTGACCTCCGGTGCCTTGCGCAGCCCCGCTGGATCCGACGTCGTCGCCGTCGCGAGCCACGACGCGGCCGCGTCCGAGGTGTTCACGGTCGGTGCCGGCAACGCCAGCGCCACCTCCGCGAGGTCGAGCGTGCCCTCCACGCCGAAGCGGCGGCGTTCCGGCGTGAACTGCCGCGACGGGCCCGGGCGGGGCACGCCGTCCTCGATCGCCAGCACCTCGCGCAGCACACCGGTGAGCTGCTCGGCCATGTCCTCCGCCGAGGAGAACCGCAGCTCCGGGTTCGGGTTCGTGGCGCGCAGCAGCAGCCGGTGGAACGAGGAGAACCGGCCCAGCAGCGGCTGCTCCTCCACCGTCGGCAGCCGGTCCTTGCCGCGTCCGCGGAAGTCGAACGGGAAGCTCATCACCGCCAGCGCGCGCCCGACCGTGTAGATGTCGGAGAACACCGACGGCCCGATCGTGCCGATCTCCGGCGCCTGGTAGCCGATCGTGCCGTAGATGGGGGAGTGGTGGTCGTCGATGCGCCGCACCGCGCCCAGGTCGATCAGCTTGAGCTGTTCCTCGGTGTGGATCATGTTGTCCGGCTTGAAGTCGCAGTACAGCAGCCCGACACCGTGCAGGTAGCCGACCGCGGGCAGGATCTCCAGCACGTAGGCGATGGCCTGCGCCAGCGGCAGCGCCTCGTCGCCGCGGCCGTCGCGGCGGCGCTGCGTGATCATGTCCTTGATCGACTCGCCGCCGACGTACTCCATCACGATGTACTCCACGAGCTTGCCGCTCTCGCGGCTCTCGTGGCGGATGAAGTTGTGGATCTTCACGATGTTCGGGTGCTCGACCTCGGCCAGGAACCGGCGTTCCGCGAGCGCCGCCGCCATCGCGTCGGCGTCACCGGAGTCGAGCAGGCCCTTGAGCACCACCCACCGGTCGCTCACCGCGTGGTCGAGCGCCAGGTACAGCCAGCCCAGGCCGCCGTGCGCGAGACAGCCCAGCACCTCGTACTGGTCGTGCAGCACCTCACCCGGTGCCAGCTTCGGCGTGAACGAGTACGCGTGCCCGCACTGCGGGCAGAACCCCTCCACCCGGCCCGGCTTGCCGTCCTTGCGGCGGCCGACCTTCTTGCCGCACTTCGAGCAGAACCGCTTCGCCTCCGGAACCTCCGGGTTCTCCAGCACCGCGGTCTTCGGATCCCGGTAGGGCACCCGCGGCACCTCGACCAGACCGGCACCCAGCCGGCCCCGGCTCATCGACCGGGCACTGCCGCGGCGCACGCGTCCCGAGTTCGACCGGGACGCCTCCTGCGACGCCGACCAGGGTGCCGTTCCCGGCGCCGTCGACGGCCCGGTCTCGGGCAGATCGAGCTCTTCACTCATCGGCGGACCCCTCCTAGTCCCGATAACGCGCGACCGGCGGCGCGGGTGCCGGGCCCAGCGGCGTCAGCCACCGCCCGTAGATCCCGCTCCACGTCCCGTCGGTGCGCATCCGCTCCAGCACGCCGTTGACGAACCGGACCAGGTCCTCCTGCCCCTTGGGCACGCCGACGCCGTAGGACTCGTCGGTGAACCGCGCTCCCACGACCTCGGTGTAGGGGTCCTGCGCCGCCAGCCCGGCCAGGATCGTGTCGTCGGTCGAGATCGCGTCGGTCTGCCCCTGCTGCAGCATTACCAGGCAGTCCGTCCAGTTCGGCACGCTCACCGTCGTCTTCGCCCGGTTCACCACGTTGCCCAGCGACGTCGACCCCGACGCCACGCACACCCGCTTGTCCGCGAGCCCCTCCACCCCGGTGATCCCGGAGTTGCGGCGCACCAGGACCCGCTGCCCGGCCTGGTAGTAGACCTGCGAGAAGTCCACGTCCTCGAGCCGGTCGCAGGTGATCGTCATGGTGCGGACCACGACGTCGACCGCGCCGCTCTGCAGCATCGGGATCCGCTCGGCCGCCGTCACGACCTTGAACTGCACCTTCTTCTCGTCGCCGAACACGGCCTTCGCGATCTGGCGTGCCACGTCGACGTCGAAGCCCTCGATCTCGCCGGTGAAGGAGTTGCGGAACCCCATCAGGAACGAGTTCTGGTCCACCCCGGCGATCAACCGGCCGCGCTGCGCGATCTTCGCCATCGTCGATCCCGCGGGCATCTGACCCGCCTGCGGCAACGGGCCCGGCCGCAGGCTCGCCGTCGCGTCGCACGACGGCGGCGCACCCGCCGAACTGCTCGGCGCCGCGGACACCGTGCTCGCGTTCGCCGGCTGCGGAGCCACGGCACTGCGCGGCACCACCTCGCTCGGCGCCGGTCCCGCCGAGCACGCACCGAGCAGCATCACCGCCGCCAGCGCCAGTCGCCTCATCGGTACTCCTTCAGGCGCTGCCACAGCCCCATCGTCGATCCCGCCGCGCTGATCAGCGCGAGCACCAGCACCCCGACCACCGTGCCCGCCAGCGACGCCCGCGCCACCGCCACCTCGTCGCTGAACTCCTGCCGCGCCTCGCCGATCGCCCGCACCAGGGACTGGTCCAGCGTGTCGAAGTACGGGTTGCCGATCAGCGCCACCGCGTCGTTGTACTGCCCGGCGTCGTCGGCCTCGCGGATGCGCTGGTGGACCTGCTGCCACTGCCGGAACTCCCGCATCGCCTGATCGACGGCCTCGGTGCTCTCCAGCGCCTTGGCGCGGTCCAGCAGGCCTTCGAGGCGTTCGGACACCTCGACGAAGTTCTTCTCGTAGGACTGGCCCGCACCCCGCGCGACCAGCGTCAGTGTCTCCTCGCCGCGGGCGGTCAGCGTCGCGATCCGCGCCTGCGCCAGCACGTCGACCTTCTCCGAGGCGTCGCGCGAGTCCGCCACGTCGTTCATGACCAGCACCGACACCGTCGTCACCCACAGCAACGACAGCGTGGCGGCGCCGGTCGCGACCAGCAGGCCGACGTTGAGCAGCCGGTTCGTCTTGCGGGTCAGGTACCGCTGGATCAGCACCAGCCCGATCACGAACGCCAGCGCCACCAGCACCGGCACGACCGGGAAGTTCGCCTCGTCCTGCGCGCGGGCCACCCGGTCCGTCTCCGCCCGGTACAGCTCCTGCGCCGCCGGCAGCAGCTGCGTGCGCATCAGCCCCGACGCCTCCCGCAGGTACGCCGCGCCCACCGGGAAACCCTGCCGGTTGTTCGAGCGCGCCGTCTCGATCAGCCCCGTGTAGACCGGCAGCTGCGCCGCGAGCGTCGCCGTGAGATCGGGGGAGGAGGCCGTCGCGACCGACAGCGCCGCCTGCGCCTGCGCGATGTCCGCCTCGTAGCGTTCCCGCAGCTGGGCGGGCTCCAGGCCACCGGACAGGAACGCGCTCGCCGCCGTCGCGTCCGCGTCCTGCAACGCCCGGTAGACCTCCTGCGCCGCGTGCGCCAAGGGCTCCGACCGCGTCGCCAGGTCCTCCAGCGCCCGCTCCTGGCGGTTCACGCTCCACGTCGTCAGCCAGCCGCTGGCCAGACTGGCCACGACCAGCACCACGACGATCAGGCTCAGCCGCCCAGGTGTCGACCGCGCCAGGCCGGTGAACCGGCGCACCAGCGCCTGCCGGGGCTGCGAGTCGATCACCACGAGCGGGCCTCCCAGCGGTGAAGTTGATCGGCGTGGCGTAACTGTAGGCACCTCGATGGCACCGCGTGGGAATTAACGACGCTTCCCGGCAGGTGTCACTCAGGAGTTACAGCGCACGCGACCCGATCAGCCGCTCGACGCCGTCCAGGATCATCTCCAGCCCGAACTCGAACGAGTGCTCCGGGCTGAACGCGCTCTGGTGCGCCTCCCCGACGGCACCGCCCACGCGTGCCGCCACCGGGTAGCGGGCCGGGTCGAACACGGTCATCAGGACCGGCGCCGCCGCGTCCCACCACTGCTGGTCGGTCAGCCCGGTCTCCTTCTCGGTGACCGCAGCCGCCGTCAGCCCCCGCGCCGCGTTCTGCACGTGCCCGAGCACCAGCTCGAGCACCGAGTCCATCTCCACGTCCGACAGGCCGATGCCGTCCAGCCCGCTCAGCTCGAAGTCGTACTTCGCCGCCACCTGCGGGCCCAGCACCGTGCGCGACGGCGCCACCTGCAGCAACCACGGATGCCGCCGGTACAGCGCCAGGTTCTCCCGCGCCACGTAGGTGAGGTGCGCGCGCCAGCCCTCGGCCGGCTCCCGCCCGGTCGCGGCCTGCACCGTGTCGACCATGACGTCGATCAGCTCGCCCTTGCCCGGCACGTAGGTGTAGAGCGACATCGTCCCCACGCCCAGCGACTCGGCCACGCGCCGCATCGACAGCGCCTTGAGCCCGTCGGCGTCGGCCAGGGCGATGCCCGCCTGCACGATGCGGTCCACGCTCAGGTCCGGCTTGCCCTTGCGCGACACGCGTTCCTGGGTGCGCCACAGCAACGCCAGCGTCCGCGCCGGGTCACCGCTGCCCGTGTGTTCGATCACGAGCCCGACACTACCGTACCGTATGGTGTACGGTACATAGTATGTTCGTGCCTGCCGACCCGCCCAGATTCGGCCAGCTCCACGGAAAACCCCTGCTCGAAGCCTTACCCGAGGCGCTGTCCGGCGACGGCTACTGGGCGGTGGCCGCCGCGACCGCGCTCACCCTCGTCGGCCGCGGCCGGATCGTGCCCGGCGTGACGGCCGGCGGGTACGACACCTGGCGCGTCGGACCGCTCGACCACGCCGACGAGCTCCACCTGCGCCAGCTCGCCGCGCACGGCGACTACGACCTGCTCCGCCAGTTCCTCGACGCCGTCGCCGACACGCTGCCCCGCACCGGCACGGGACCGTTCGCCGGCAGCGACGCCTGCGACGTCTCCGCGCTCAAGACGTGGGCCGACGAGCAGATCACCCTCTCCCTGCGCATCGAGACCACCGACGACCTGCGGTTCCGGGCCATCGTGCAGGTGCGCGCCGTCACCGACCCCTACCCGCGCGACGTGCGCGGCTCCGGCCGCGAGCTCGACGCCATCCGGGCGATGGCCCGCATCGACTGGCCGCCGCTGCAGCGCCTGCTCGACCAGGCCGACCTCACCGACGACGAGGTCGGCGAACTGCTCGGCACCGGCATCGAGGTCCACTGGCCGCGCGAGCTCGCCACCAACCTGTCCGCGAAGGCCGTCATCGGCGAACCCGGCGGACCACTGCAGGCAGGCGACCTGCTCTCGTTCGACTGGCGCATCGCGCTCGGCGGCTCGGAGCTCACCGACGCCGAGATGGACCTCGTCGCCGAGGCGTCCCGGCCGATCGTGAAGCTGCGCGACCAGTGGGTGCTGGTCGACCCGAAGCTGCGCCGCAAGGCACGGCAGCGACTCGAACCCGTCACCGCGGCCCAGGCCGTCACCGCCGCCCTCACCGGCGTGGCGATCATCGGCGGCGAACACGTCGAGGTCGCCCCGCACAGCCTCGCCACCGCCATCACGACCATCCCGCAGTTCCCGCAGCCCGCCGTGTTGCAGGCGCGACTGCGGGACTACCAGCTGCACGGACTGCGCTGGCTCGCCCACATGACCGGCCTCGGACTCGGCGCCTGCCTCGCCGACGACATGGGCCTGGGCAAGACCATCACGCTCATCGCCCTGCACCTGCACCGCCGCCACGACCAGCCCACGCTCGTCGTCTGCCCGGCCTCGCTGCTGGGCAACTGGGAACGCGAGATCCACCGCTTCGCCCCCGGCACACCCGTCACCCGCTACCACGGTCCACAACGGACCCTCTCCACCGAAGGCGTGGTGCTCACCACCTACGGCACCATGCGCCTGGACGCCGAGGCGTTGCGCGCGCACCCGTGGGGCATGGTCGTCGCCGACGAGGCCCAGCACGTCAAGAACCCGCACTCCGGCACCGCCAAGGCGTTGCGCTCGATCCCCGCCGCCGCACGCGTCGCGTTGTCGGGCACTCCGGTCGAGAACTCGCTGTCGGAGCTGTGGTCCATCCTGGACTGGACGACACCGGGCCTGCTCGGCACGCACCGCGCGTTCCGCACCCGCTGGCCCGAACCCGACGACACCCTCGCCAAGGTCGTCCGGCCGTTCCTGCTGCGCCGCCGCAAGTCCGACCCCGGCGTCGCCCCCGAACTGCCCGCCAAGACCGAGACCGACCGGTACGTCTCGCTGAGCGTGGAGCAGGCCGCGCTGTACGAGGCGCTCACCAGGGAGACCCTCGAGCAGATCGCGTCCAGCGACGGCATGGCCCGCCGCGGCCTCGTGCTCAAGCTGCTGACCGGGCTCAAGCAGATCTGCAACCACCCGTCGCACTACCTCGGCCACCCCGCGCTGCAGGGCACGTCCGGCAAGCTCGACCTGCTCGACGAACTGCTCGCGACGATCGTCGCCGAGGGCGGCTCGGCGCTGATCTTCACCCAGTACGTCGGCATGGCCCGGCTGCTGGAGCAGCACATCACGCAGCCCACGCGGTTCCTGCACGGCGGCACCCCGGTGCCGCAGCGCGAGCGGATGGTCGACGACTTCCAGAACGGCCGCGCACCCGTGTTCCTGCTGTCGCTGAAAGCCGCCGGCACCGGCCTCAACCTCACCCGCGCCGACCACGTCATCCACTTCGACCGCTGGTGGAACCCCGCCGTCGAGGACCAGGCCACCGACCGCGCCTACCGCATCGGCCAGACCAGGCCCGTCCAGGTGCACAAGCTCGTCACCGAGGGCACCGTCGAGGAACGCATCGCCGCGCTCCTGCAGGACAAGCGCGACCTCGCCGACGCCGTCCTGCACGGGGGAGAGTCCGCGTTCACCGAACTCACCGACGCCGAACTGGCCGAGCTCGTCCAGCTGAGGAGCACGTAGTGACCGCACGCGGATTTGCCGCGTTCCCCAAGGTGACGCGCCGCGTCGCCGGCACCTGGTGGGGCAAGGCCTGGGTGAAGGCGTTGTCGGACACCGCGCTCGACACCGGCCTGATCCGCCTGGGCCGCCGCTACGCCCACGCCGGCGTCGTCGGCCCGATCACCGTCAGCCCCGGCCGCCTGCACGCCCAGGTCCACGACGACGACACCGTCTACAGCACCACCGTCAGCATTCCCGTGCTCTCCGAGGTCCAATGGGGACGGTTCCTCGACCGCGTCGCCGAACACGCCGGCCACATCGCCGCCCTGCTGGACAACGACATGCCGCGCGACCTCGTCCTCGCCGCCGAAGAGTCCGGAGTGGACCTGCTGCCCGGCATCGGCGACCTCGAACCCGACTGCGACTGCGACGGCTGGGAACTCCCGTGCCGCCACGCCGCCGCCCTCGCCCTGCAGGTCGGCTGGCTGCTCGACGCCGACCCGTTCGTCCTGCTGCTGCTCAAGGGAAAACCGGAACAGGAACTCCTCGACGCCCTGCGCCAGCGCGTCGCCGGCCCCGTCGGCACCAGAACACCTGTGGTGGTTTCCGTCGAACCCGCAGGTCAACTGCCCCCTCGGCCCGCGCTGCCGACCACCACACCTGTGGTGCTCGCGGTCGAGCCGCCCCCCGGTTCCGAGGCCGCGGACATCATGGCACTGATGGAGATCGCCGCAACCCGGGCACGCGCACTGCTGCGTTCGGGCACTCTCGAGGAATGATCACCGAGAAGCAGAAGATGATGACCGGCGAGCTCTACCAGGACTCCGACCCCGAACTCGTCGCGGAACGCCTGTCCGCGCAGCGACTCGTGGACGAGTTCAACGCCACCCGCTCCGGCGACGTCATCAAGAAGCTCTTCGGCTCCCTCGGCGAGGGCTCCTGGGTCATGCCGCGGTTCCAGTGCGACTACGGCTACCAGATCCACATGGGCTCCAACAGCTTCCTCAACTACGACGCCATCCTCATGGACTGCGCCACCATCACCATCGGCGACGACGTCTCCATCGGCCCACGAGCACAACTGCTCACCGCCCTGCACCCCGTCGAGGACCACGAGGCCCGCCGGCAGCGCTTCGAGACCGCCGCCCCCATCACCATCGGGAACAACGTGTGGCTCGGTGGCGGCGTCATCGTCTGCGCCGGAGTCACCATCGGCGACAACACGGTGATCGGAGCCGGTAGCGTCGTCACGCGCGACATCCCGCCGCGCGTACTGGCCGTCGGCAATCCCTGCAAGGTGATCCGTGAGCTGTGACAAACGCGTTCTCGAACCGCTGGTCCTGCTGGGACTGACGGTCGTGGCCCTGGTCGCGTCGGGCATCGGCCCCCACGACCGCGCCACCTGGTACCTCGAAGTGGCCCCCGTCGTCATCGGCGGGGCGCTGCTGATGGCGACCTACCGGCGGTTCCGCCTGACCCCGCTGCTGTACCGGCTGATCTTCCTGCACGCGCTGGTGCTGATCCTGGGCGGCCACTACACCTACGCGCGCGTGCCGGCGGGGTTCTGGGTGCAGGACTGGTTCGACCTCGCGCGCAACCACTACGACCGGTTCGCCCACTTCGTGCAGGGGTTCGTGCCCGCCGTGCTCGCCCGCGAGATCCTGCTGCGCCGGACCCCGCTGCGGCCCGGTGGGTGGCTGTTCTTCCTCGTCGTCTGCGTGTGCCTGGCCTTCAGCGCGACCTACGAACTGGGCGAGTGGCTGGCGGCCGTGGTCGCCGGCTCGGGCGCGGACGAGTTCCTCGGCACCCAGGGCGACGTCTGGGACACGCAGTGGGACATGTTCATGGCGCTGCTGGGGGCGTTGGCCGCGCAGCTGACGTTGGCGCGGGTGCACGACCGGGAGCTCGCGCGTGGTGTTTGAGAAGGCCATCGCGCACGTCGACGCCCTGTCGATCGGTGGGCCCCTGCCGCGAGACCTGCGCGTCACCCTCAACTTCCACCCCGGCCGCGGCGTCCTCGAAGCCCTCGTCCGCGACGGCGTCTACCGCTCCCAGTTCGAGACCGGCACCAGCAACGGCGGTCTCACCGCCCATCCGGGCGGCGCCCGCTGGGACTGGGAGAGCCGCCTGTTCGGCGGCGCCTACGACCACGCCGATCCCGTCGACCGGCCGAAGTACGGCGCGCTCAACCACCGCCGGCTCGCCTGCGGTGGCGCGCCCCGGTTCGGCTCCGCGCACGTGCGCCTCACCGAAGAGGTGCTCGACCGCACGACGTTCTGCTACCCCGACAGCGTGTTCGACCCCGTCGACTTCGGCACCGCGCGGCACTTCGCCCTGATCGAACTCGCCGACGCCGACGACCGCGACGCCCTCGACAACTACATCGAGGCCCACGTCCACGGCCCCGTCACGCTCGACGACGTCGAGGCGGTCGTCCTCGACCAGAGCTTCCCCGACGTCGACCTGCCGTGCCCGGTCGAACAGCACCCCGGCTTCCGGCTGTCCACACAGGACCTGCTGCGCCACCCCGGCTACCGCGGTCCTGAGTCCGTCGAGCTGGGACTCGCGATCGCGCGGGACGGCCACCTCGACCCGTACGTCCTGGACAACGCCGAGGCGGCACCGCAGGTCGTCAAACACCTCTGGCACCACCTCGCACGGTTCGGTCACCCCAGGTAGATCGACGCCAGCCGCCGCACCGCCGCCGTCATCTGCTCCCGCAGCTCCCCGGGCTCCAGCACCTCGACCTCACCGCCCAGGCGCAGCAACATCCCGGTCGCGTGCGCGATCGACTCGATCGGGATCGTCGCCACGAAGAAACCGTCGTCGTCCACGACGGACTCCTCCGCCGCCCGCGCCACGACCGGCAGCACGTGCGACCCGAACGCCTCCCGCCCGGCGGGCGACAGCCTGATCACCGCCGAACCCGTGTACTGCCGCGCCTGGAACTCCTCCAGCGACGCCGCCCAGTGCGCCGCGAGGTCGAACCCCTCCGGCCGTGGGAACGACTCCTCCGACACGGTGGCCGCCTGGATCTGCGACACCCGGTACGTGGAGATCCGCGTGGACCCCTGCGCGACCAGGTACCACCGCCCGGCCTTCAGCACGAGGCCCAGCGGCCGCAGCACGCGCGTCACGTCCTCGGGCGCGCGCCACCGCCGGTAGCTGACCTCCAGCAGCCGCTCCCGCCACACCGCGTCGGCCACGACCCCCAGCAACGGCGAACGCTCCGGGTCGTAGTACCAGGCCGGGGCGTCGAGGTGGAACCGCGTGGCCATCCGCGAGGCCCGGTCACGCATCGACGACGGCAACGCCGCCATCAGCTTGAGCTGCGTCGCCGCGACGGCGTCCCCGAGGCCCAGCTCCGCCGCCGGGCCCGGCAGGCCTGCCAGGAACAGCGACTCCGCCTCCTGCTCGGTCAGGCCGGTCAGCCGCGTGCGGTAGCCGTCGAGCAGCTGGTAGCCCCCGGACGGGCCCGCGTCGCCGTACAGCGGCACCCCGGCCGCGTGCAGCGACTCCACGTCCCGGTAGATCGTCCGGACCGACACCTCCAGCTCGTCGGCCAGCGCCTGCGCCGTCAAGCGCCCCTTGCTCTGCAGCAGGAGCAACAACGACACCAATCGACTCGCGCGCACGCGGCACACACTGACACACCCTGTCAGGGTTAGCTCATATGTTCGACCCATGGCTTTCTACGAGAAGCAGCTGGCGGTCAAGGAACCGCTGGTCGTCGCCGGCAGACACGTCAAGCGCTACGAGGTGGTCACCCCGGGGCTGGAGATCACCGACGACATCCGCGACGCCGCCTACGCGTTCCTGCCGCAGATCTACCCGGACTTCGAGGACCCGACCCCGCCCGCCACCGTGACGGTCCTGCACCGCAGCGCCGCGGGCATGTACCTCAACGCCTACAACTGGGTCTGGGACAACGTCCTGCACTGCCGCACCGCCGTGTCCGGCGACCAGCCGTTCCTCGGCTCGACCGACCCAGACCTCACGCACTTCACCGTCATCCCGAAGGACCTCATCGGCTGCGTCTGGGAGCTCCCGCCGCTGGCCCACGAACGCACGGCGTGGGTGCGGCACGTGCTGGAACCGGACACGCCGGACTTCGAGGGCTACCTCGGCGACGTCATGGCCGAAGGGCTGGTGGGCCGATGAGCGAGGACTGGCAGGGGGCGGCTTCTCGCTGAAAACAGGTGGACGGCGGCGTTAGGTTCGCAGGCATGACCACTCCGGAATCCGTCGTGCGCGCCTTGGCCGAACCCGCGAGGCTGCGGGCGTTCGCCGCCGTCGTCCTCGGCGCGGGCACTTTGGCCGACGTCGCCACCGCCTCCGGACTGAAGGTCAAGGACGCCGGCACCGCGCTGCGCAAGCTCCACGAGGCCGGGCTGGTCGAGGGTGAACCGGCCCGGCCCGCCGATCTCAAGCCGCTCGCGGCGACGCTCACCGAGGCCATGCCGGCCGACGGGCTCGCGCCGTTCATCCGAGGCGACAAGCTCGTCTCACTGCCGGTCGCCCACGAACGCCGCCGCAAGATCCTCGAACACGTCGCCGCGTACGCCTTCACCGCGCGGACCTACTACGAGGAGAAGGAGATCAACGAGCGGCTCGCGGCGTGGTGCGACGGGGGAGAGGTCGACCACGTCACCATCCGCCGCTACCTCGTCGACCTCGGCCTGCTGGAACGCGGCGGCGGCATGTACCAGGCTCAACCCCTGCCTATGTAGGGCATCGTCGTCGCCATCACGGTCATGAACTGCACGTTGGCGTTCAACGGCAGCTGGGCCTGGTACAGCACGGCGTCGGCCACGTGCCGCACGTCGAACGTCGGCTCCGCGCTGACCTCGAAGTTCGCTTGCAGCACACCGGCGCCCATCCGCTCGGTCATCTCCGTCGCGGCGTTGCCGATGTCGATCTGCCCGCACGCGATGCCGAACGCACGGCCCTCCAACGAGAGCGACTTGGTCAGGCCCGTCATCGCGTGCTTGGTCGCGTTGTAGGCCACCGCGTGCGGGCGCGGCACCGACGCCGAGATCGAGCCGTTGTTGATGATCCGGCCACCGCCGTGCGTCTTCATCACCTTGAACGCCTCGCGGGCGCACAAGAAGGCTCCTGTCAGGTTCACCCCGACTACCTTCTCCCACGCGCCGAGACTGAACTCCTCGATCGGTGTCGCGCGCACGTTCATTCCGGCGTTGTTGAACAACACGTCGACACGGCCGAAGCGCGCGACGACCGCCTCGAACAACGCGACGACCGAGTCCTCACGCGACACATCGTTCGGCACCACGAGAGCTGAGTCGGGAAAGCCCTCTCCGGTCTCGGTCAACGCGTTCTCGCGCCGGCCCGCCAGCGCCACCTGGAACCCCGCCCCCAACAGGGTTCGCGCCGCCGCGCGCCCCACCCCGGAACCCGCTCCCGTCACGACCGCGACTGCCATCGGTGATCTCCCCTCGATCCAGCGATTGCCTGAAGTGTCCCGTGTGGAGTACCTACAGGTGTGGAGTGCGAAGAGGACACCTGCCTGCTGTGCGCGGGGTCCGGAACCATGTCGTGGCAGCAACCCGTTCCCGGACCGCAAGGCCTTGTGCTGCACGAGATGTCGCATCCGTGCCCGCGCGGGTGCTCCGGCTGGTGGAAGCTCCCGCACGGGGAAAGCGGAGGCATCGTCGCAGGCAACGTCGCACGCGCCAACGAGATTCCAGCCGGACCGTCCTCCCAGGCCTGATCACCGAGCGTGAACGATGGGGGTCACCCATTATTGCTGGGAGGGTCCCTGCTTGGCGGATGCCACCACTTGGAGTAGAAGCGGACACTGTTCTTCTGTGAAGGAGTGCAGCCGTTGCCTTGGTTCTGGGCTCAACGAGGACCGGTCCGCCTGCCGAGTCTGCGGAGGCTTGGGGCAGGTCCCGGACCGATAGCTGTCGCAGGGCCTATTTCTTCGTCATCAAGGTCGGGCCGAGGATCCGGCGGGCCAACCGCCGGGTCAGCGACTTGGGCTTGACCTCGGCGCCTGCGGTAGTGGCCGCCGGAGCGGGTGCCGGCGGAGTGACCGCCGCGGGTGCGGGCGTCACCGGGGAAACTCCCGGAATCGTCGCCGCGTCCTGCTCCGGGATCGTGATCTTCGCGAACACCTGGGTCTCCGCCTCGACATTGCCGGGCTGCTTCTGCTCGATCGGCACGGCGAAGATCTTGCCATCGGCGCCATTCACGCCTCGAATGAGGGGCGGCTCCCTTCCCGTCTGGTGACGCGCGTCACGCAGCACACTGACCTGTGACGGCCCCAGGCGGAGTGTGATGACTGAGACGACCGAGCGTGCGAACGTCGGGCCGCCCGACACGCGCCTCTGGGAACAGATCGCGAAAGGCGACCACGCCGCGTTCACCGAGCTGTTCGAGCGCCACGCCGAAGCGGTCTGGAACTACGCCTACCGCCTGACCGCGTCCTGGTCGCAGGCCGAGGACCTGCTCTCCGCGACGTTCCTGACGGCGTGGCGCAAGCGAGGCGACGCCCAGCTGGTGCGCGACTCGGCACTGCCGTGGCTCTACACGGTGACCGCGAACCGCGCCCGCACCGAATGGCGGGCCTCGCGCAGAGCGTTGCGGCTGGTCACGAAGCTGACACCGCAGGACGAACGCGACCACGCCGACGAGGTCGCCGCCCGCACCGACGCCCAGCGCAGGTTGGTCCAGGTGGTGGCCGCCATCGCGAAGCTGCCCGCCTCCGAACGCGAGATCGCCCAGCTCTGCCTGCTCGGCGACGTGTCCACCGCCGACGCCGCCGCGCTCCTCGGCATCACCGAGTCGAGCGTGCGCGCCCGCGTCTCCCGCACCCGCGCCCGGCTGCGCGACCTGACCCCCGAGGACAACGGATGATCGACCAGCTGCCCGAACACCGTCCCATGCCCGACGACGTCCGCATGCGGGCCCGCCGGCGGCTGTCCGAAGGCATGAGCCCGGCTGCCCGCAACGGCAGGCCGCTCCTGATCGCCGCCGGCGTCGGTGTGCTCGCCGCCGGGGCGGTCATCGCGAGTCAGGCCCTTCTCGGTGGCTCAGCCGACCCGGCGGCCCCGCCGATGCAGTACAACGGCGAGTTCGTCGGCAAGGACCGCAAGCTCGTCAACCACGTCGAAACCGGCAAGGTCGCCCCGGACGCGCTGGCCCGCTGCGCCGCCGTCGCGAAGGAGCACCCGCCCGCCGAGCAGTGGCAGCCGATGGCGACCAGCGCCAAGAACGGCACGGTCCTGACCGCGTTCCGCGTTCCGGCCGGCGTGTTCTTCTGTGCGAACACCGCCACCACCACGACGATCTCGGTGCCCAATCCGGCCGTGCTCGAGGGCTGGCGTCAGGTGGAGGTCCTGTTCACCACGCCGAGCGGCACGATGGCGGGCCTGGTCTCCTCGGACGTCAGGTTCCTCAGCCTGTCCCAGATCGCCGACGCCGGCCGGAGCACGACGATGCCCGCGCTGGTGGACGGCCTGTTCCTGGCGCCCAGCGGGTTCCAGAAGGCGGAGAACGGCACGAAGGCGCTGGTCAACGGCGAGGAGTCGGCCGTGCGGGGCGTGCCGAAGCCCACCGCGTCCGTCGTCGACCGGCCACTGCCGCCCGCCGCTCGTGACACGCCGGAGGCCGCGCGGTTCGCCGCCTGCCTGAAAGACCGGGCGGTCCCGGACCCCGATCAGTTCGTGCACGGCCTCACCGCGAAGGTCAGCGCCACCGACACGATCGTCACCGGCCGCTTCGGCGACCTGCTGCTCTACTGCCGCGAGGCGGACAACGACCCGACGCCCGGATCGGTGTTCGACCTCGACGACCTGACGGAGATCCGCGGCGAGACCGTCGCGGCGATGTCGGTGTTCTACGACTTCAAGCCGTTCAAGGTCAACGAGCGGGGGGAGTACTACGACGGCGGCAGCACCAGCGCCGCGGCGGTCGGCCTGGTCCTCGACCCGCGCGCGGCGTCGATCACCTACACCAGCCCCGGTGCCGCGGACGTGCCCGCCACGATGGGCAACGGCACGTTCGTGCTGGCAGCACGCCTGCTCGACCGGCACCCCGACGCCCGCGTGGTCGTGCGGGACGCCGCCGGGAACGTCCTGGAGACGATCACGCCGCAGAACCCGTCGTAGACAGGTCAAAAGCGGTGGACGACCGCGTCAGGATCTCCTCGTGGACACCGAACGCCTGACGCTGCGACCCCTCGGCCGATCCGATGTGGACGCACTGCGCGCGCTGCACGCCGACCCCGAGGTCATGCGGTATCTCGATCCGGCACCGGTCGGGAACTACCTCGGTGGCGGCTTCCACGCGGCCGTCGAGAAGGCGACCGGCCGGTTCGTCGGCTGGTTCGAGTTCCAGGGCACGACCGAGGTCGAGCTCGGCTACCGGCTGCACCGCGCGTTCTGGGGCCTCGGCTACGCCACCGAAGGCGGAAGGGCACTGATCGAACGCGGTTTCACCACGGGCGGTGCCCTGCGGGTCGTCGCCACGACGATGTTCGTCAACGCCGGATCGCGGCGCGTGATGGAGAAGTGCGGGCTGCGGCACGTCCGCACGTTCCACGTCGACTTCCCCGATCCGCTGCCCGGCGCCGAACACGGTGAGGTCGAGTACGCGCTGACAAAGCAGGAATGGCGGCGGTCGTGTCGGCGAGAAACCTGAGAATTCTCAGGAAACGCCGGAATCGCTGGTCATCACGCTTACCGGCAGGGAGCTGAGTCACACCAGCTCAACTCTGGGAACAAAGGCAGGCGCGCGTTCGTAATACCAGGTGTAGGGATCGCAATTCGGAGGTGTTGGAAATGACCACCGCGACTCCGTTCGCCACGGGAACGAATTCCACGGGCGTCAACGCACTGCCCACTCCGCCCACCGGCTGGCCCATCGGTTCCTACGGGACCTACGAAGAGGCCCAGCGGGCCGTGGACCACCTGGCGGACAACGACTTCCCGGTCGCGGACGTCACCATCGTCGGCGTCGAGCCGATGATCGTCGAACGCGTCACCGGCCGTCTGACCTGGGGCCGCGTCCTCGGCGCGGGAGCCGCGTCCGGTGCCTGGTTCGGTCTGTTCGTCGGTCTGCTGCTGGGCCTGTTCTCGACCGGCGGCGCTCTCGCCCCGATCGTCACGGGCCTCGTGGTCGGTACGATCTTCGGGCTGGTCAGCGCCGCCACCCGGTACGCCGCCACGCGCGGCCGCCGTGACTTCGCCTCGGTCACCCAGCTCGTGGGCGGCCGCTACGACGTGCTCAGCCACCCGCGCAGCGCCGAACGCGGCAAGGAGATGCTGACGACGCTGGCCTGGCGCTCCTGAACCCAGCTCCCACCACGAGGAAACGCCGTCCCGATCTTCGGGGCGGCGTTTCCGCTTTACTGGCGCCATGTCGACTTGGGGGACGCACTGGTGGCGGATCGTGCCGTTCGTCGCGGGGCTGTCGGTGAGCGTGGTGGCGTCGGGCATCAGCCTGTTCGGAATGGTCCCGATCGTGCTGTGGTGCGCGCTCGCTCGCACCTGGCGGACGGGGTTCGCCGTGGGGATGACCCTGGTGGCCTTGCACGCGTGGTTCGTCGTGCCGCGCCAGCTGGGGTGGTCCGGGCCGTTGGTGCCCTCGTACGCCGAGAGGTTCTGGCTCTACGCCTTGGTCACGGCGTTCATCTGTGCCGTCGGCCTGGCCGTGGAAAGCCGGCTCGTGGCTGGTGTCGGGTGGCTGGTCGCGATGGTCGGAGTGGGCTTCTTCATCACCGTGGTCGTGCTGCTCGACGAGCTGGAGGCCAAGCCACGTGACGAAGGCGTGCTTCCAGGGCCGCCTGGGCTGGAGGTGGCCGAGGGTGCGGGTCACTGCGGTTCCGGCAACTGCTCCCGCGAGGTGGTCATGACCGGGGACCGCGCGCCCGAGGTGGTGCGCGAGCACCTGGAGTCGCGGGGGTACACGGCCCGGACTCCCACCCGGATGTGCTGGGCGGTCGGAGTCGTGTTCACGCACGAGGTGTGCGCGGAGCCGAAGACGGTCTCCGCCGACAAGGTCGCCGTGACGTGGTACGTCAACCGCTGACCCGTTTCCGTAGGCCATACGGTATTGTTTCCGTATGGCCTACGGAAATGGGGTGGACGGATGGCCGCCGAACGCAGCGGCGGGGGAGACCCGGCCAGGACGCTCGCACTGCTCTGGCGCACGCCGCAGGAGCCGAAGCCGGTCGGCAGGAAGCCCAAGGTGAGCGTCGACCAGATCGTCACCGCGGCGATCGCGGTGGCCGACCGCGAGGGGCTCGGCGCGATGTCGATGGCCCGCGTCGCGCAGGAACTGACCGTCGGCACGATGTCGCTCTACACGCACGTGCCCGGCAAGGCCGAGTTGATCGACCTCATGGCCGACGCGGTGCTGCAGGAACGCGACCTCACGCCCGAGGGCACCTGGCGTGAGCGCATCAAGCACTACGCCGACCGCACCCGTGCGGTCTACCAGGCACATCCGTGGATGCGGGACGTGTCGATGGTGCGGCCGCCGCTCGGCCCGGGACTCATGGACGGCCAGGAGTTCGTGCTGGCCGCACTCGCCGACTCCGGCCTGGAACCGAGGCAGGTGACCGTCGCGCACGTGGCGGTCGAGGGCTTCGTGCACGGCGCCGCCGCGTCCGAAGTGGACGATCAACAGCTCGCGGCGGCGACCGGCGAGTCGGGTGACTCGTGGTGGGGCGCGCGCCAGGTGTTCTGGGACGACTACTTCGACGTCGAGCGCTACCCGGCGATGACGGCGCTGTGGAACGCCGGCGCCTACGACACCGAAGGCACGCTCGCGGAGAACATGCACCGCTCGTGGAACTACGGGCTCGACAGGTTGCTGGACGGCATCGAAGGGGGCATGCGATGACGACGCTGGTCACCGGCGCGACGGGCAACGTCGGCCGGTTGGTGGTGCGGGGGCTCGGCGGTCATGTGCGGGCGATCACCCGCGACCCGGCCAAGGCCGCCTTCCCCGCGCACGTGGAGACGGTGAAGGCGGACCTCGACGATCCGGACAGCATTCCGTTCGACGACGTGGAGAAGCTCTACCTGTTCGTGCACCCGCCGACCGCGCAGGAGGTGGTCGACCGCGCGGTGCGGGCAGGTGTGCGCAGGATCGTCACGTTGTCCTCGGGCGCGGTGACCTACGGCTACGACACCAGCCACCACCTGCCGGTCGAGCAGGCCGTCGAGGCGTCCGGCGTCGAGTGGACCCACCTGCGGCCGGGCGAGTTCGCGGTCAACAAGATCGACCTCTGGGGACCGTCGATCCGTGCGGACGGCACGATCGTGCACCCCGAACCGGACGCGTTCGGGCAGCCGATCCACGAAGCCGACATCGCCGACGTGGCGATCAAGGTCCTGCAGGAGGACGGCCACGCGGGCAAGGCCTACGACCTGTCCGGCCCGCCGCAGATCACCCAGCGGGACATGGCACGGGACATCGGCGCCGCGATCGGGCGCTCGTTGACGTTCCGCGACGTCACCGTGGAGGAGGCGCTCGCCTACTACGTGAGCGTCGGCTGGCCTGAGGAGATCGCGCGCTACGTCCTCGGCATCGCCGGTTACGAAGGCGGCGACCCCGACGACTTCGCCGACTACGAGTTCGTCGTGTCGCCCGACTACGAGAAGCTCACCGGCAGGCCGTACCGGACGTTCGCGCAGTGGGCCCGCGACCACGCGGCCGACTTCACCGCGCAGTGACCTGATCATCGCGTCGATTTCGGCACCTCCTCGTTCGACGTCCTGGTAGACGGCGAACGAGGAGGTCCGGTGCGGTTCATGGTGTTCGTCAGGAGCACGAATCCGTTGACGGCACTGCACGGGGACGCGCTGGTGCGCGCGGGCGTGCTGCTCGACGCGGGCGACCTCGTCCCGGACGCGTTGGGAGTCTCCGGGTACTGGCTGATCGACGTGCGCGACCGCGAGGAAGCGGTCGAGCGGATGAAGCGCATCGCCCTCCCCGCGTGCGTCGTGGAAATACGTCAGGTGGCTGTGGTGTGATTCCCCCATGGGGGTTACCTCGGTGCACCGCACCATCGACGCGGTCTGGCGGATGGAGTCGGCGAAGGTCATCTCCGCCCTCGCCCGGTACACCCGCGACGTCGGCCTCGCCGAGGAGATGGCCCAGGACGCGCTGGTCGCGGCCCTGGAGCAGTGGCCGGCCGAAGGTGTGCCCAAGAACCCCGGTGCGTGGCTGATGACCACGGCGAAGCGGCGTTCGATCGACCAGATCCGCCGGCGCGAGAACCTCAGCCGCAAGGTCGAGGAGATCGGCCGCGACGTCCAGGAAGCCACCCCGGACGCCAGCGAAGGCATCGACGACGAGATCGGCGACGACCTGCTGAGCCTCATGTTCACCGCCTGCCACCCGGTCCTGGGCACCGAGGCGCGCGTCGCGCTCACGCTGAAGATGCTGGGCGGCCTCAAGACCGAGGAGATCGCCCGCGCGTTCCTGGTCAGCGACGCGACCGTGGCCCAGCGCATCGTGCGCGCCAAGAAAGCACTCGCCGACGCCGGCGTGCCGTTCGAGGTCCCCGAAGGTCCCGAACTCGCCACCCGGCTCGCCAGCGTCCTGGAGGTCATCTACCTGATCTTCAACGAGGGCTACTCCGCCACGCAGGGCGACGACTGGCTGCGCCCCGAACTGTGCGCCGAAGCGTTGCGGCTCGGCCGCGTGCTCGCCGAACTCGCGCCCAAGGAGGCCGAGGTCCACGGCCTGGTCGCGCTGATGGAGATCCAGGCCTCCCGCATCAAGGCCCGCACCGGCCCTCGCGGCGAACCCGTGCTGCTGCTCGAGCAGGACCGGGGCCGCTGGGACTGGCTGCTCATCGGCCGCGGCCTCAAAGCCCTCGAACGGGCCGAAGCCCTCAACCAGCCACCCGGCCCCTACTACGTGCAGGCCGCCCTCGCCGCGTGCCACGCCCGCGCGCGCAAGGCGCAAGACACCGACTGGCAACGCATCGCCACCCTCTACCAGGTGCTCGCGAGCATCTCGCCGTCCCCGATCGTCGAGCTCAACCGCGCCGTGGCGTTGTCGATGGCCTTCGGGCCCGCCGCCGGCCTCGCGCTGGTCGACGAGATCGCGGGCGAGAAGGCGTTGCAGGGCTACCACCTGCTGCCCAGCGTGCGCGGCGACTTCCTGGTGAAGCTCGGGCGCAACGCCGAGGCCAAGGCCGAGTTCGAGAAGGCGGCCGCGCTCACCCGCAACGAACGCGAACGCACCCTGCTGCTCGGACGCGCCGCCGCCTGTTAGTGGTGCGGTTCGGAAGGTTGCCGGGCGATTCGCGGTCAGACGGGTGCATAGTGGTGCCGCCCCCACGTCCTCATACTGGACGTATGGGGGCGTGGGGGCGGTGCCGCGAGGCGCCCTGCTGAGCGTGAATCTCCCAGCCCACCTTCCGAACCGCACCACTAGGTCAGCGCGAGCTTCAGGCCCAGCGCCGCGAACGAGGCCGCGAAGAACCGCCGCAGCCACACCATCACGCGAGGCCGTGCCAGCACCCGGTCGCGCATCGACGCCGCGAACACCCCGTAGACGGCGAACACCGCGAACGTCAGCGCCATGAACACCGCGCTCAGCGTCACCATCTGCCCGAACCCGGTCGCGAACTGCGGCAGGAACGCCACGAAGAAGATCGTCAGCTTCGGGTTGAGCAGGTTGATCAGCACCGCCGACACCACGACCTTGCGCGCCGACGCCGGTGCCGCCGCGGTGTCCACGACCAGCTCGCTCCTGTCCCGCCACGTCGCCCACGCCAGGTAGACGAGGTACGCGACACCCAGGTACTTCACGATCTCGAACGCCAGCGCGCTCGCGTGCAGCAGCGCCGCCAGCCCCGTCACCGTCGCCAGCACGTGCGGCACGATCCCCAGCGTGCAACCGAACGCGGCGATCACGCTCGCTTTGCGCCCGTGCGCGAGACCGGCGGACAGCGTGTACAGCACACCGGTGCCGGGGGTGGCGACCGCGATCAACGTCGTGATCAGGAATGCGAGGCTCATGCGGTGAACTCTGCCGCGCAACCGGTCCAGTTGACAGAGCCACAAACCGCCCTTGAAGTTGGACCACTTCCGTTGTCGAGAACGCGGCGGCGGCTCCGTCCCCAGGGCATGAGCATCAAGAGCATGCACCACGTCGGAATGACCGTCACCGACCTCGCGGCCGCCGTCGCGTTCTTCGAGGAACTCGGCATGGAACTCGAAGGCAAGGCCCACATGGAGGGCGCGTTCGTCGACGGCGTCATCGGACTCGAGGGCTCCACCAGCGACATCGCGATGATGAAGACCCCGGACGGCCGGTACCGGATCGAGTTGAGCCAGTTCCAGGCCCCGCAGAGCATCGACGGCGGTTCCCGTGCCCCGATCCACGCCCTGGGCCTGCGGCACGTCGCCTTCACCATCGACGATCTCGACGACACCCTCGCCCGGCTCAAGCCGCACGGCGCTGAGCTGGTCAAGAACGTCGAGACGTACGAGGACGTCCTCAAGACCTGCTACGTCCGCGGCCCCGAGGGCATCCTCGTCGAGCTGTGCGAGTACCTCAGGTGAGTGCCCGCGCATACGCCGTGGGGGAGACACCGACGGTCTGCGTGAAGTCCCGAACGAGGTGGGCCTGGTCGCTGTAGCCGAGATCGGCGGCCAGATGCGCCCACTCGACGTCCGCCTCGGCCCGTTCCAGCGCCTCGTGGATGCGGTACCGCAGGATGACCCACTTCGGGCTCACCCCGACGTAGTCCGCGAACAGCCGCTGCATCGTGCGCACGGCCACGCCGCAGTCCCGCGCGAAGTCCGCGACCCGCCGGATCTCCCGGTCGTCCCGGATCCGCTGGACCAGCTCCATCGCCAGCGTCGCCTGGGCATCGGCCACGGGTCCGAGCCCCAGCAGGAACGCGTTGAGCGCGGCCACCCGCTCGTCCTCGTCCTCGACGTCCAGCACCAGCGACGACGGGACGTCGAGCCGCACGTGCCGCCCGGTCCACACCGACACCGGCTCGGCCCGGAACGGCCGGAACCCACCGGGCCGGAACTGCACGCCCGCCACCCGGATCCGCCCGTCGAGCACCCGGCTGAACAGCCCAAGTCCCACGCCCGCGATTTCCGGCTGGGCAAATCCACGCTCGAAGACAACGTTCACGGACGGGTGCGGCACGACGTGCGTGGTGTACGGCGCGTCCAGCTGCCCGTCGATCAGCCAGTAGTGCTCCAGGTACGGCTGCAGCTCGGCACACGGCATCCGGCGGCGGAACCGCACGCGGGCGAACAGCTCGCGCGCGTCCACGATTCCCCGAGTGTCACGGCGCGGTCCCTGCACAGCGCGATCCTAGGTTGGCGCATTTCTTCAAGAGGACCGAGACGCCCGGAAATAGGCTCGCAACCATGAAGCTCAGCGTTCTGCTCGACCGAGCCCGTGACCGCGCACTGCCCGTCGTCGCCGGCATCACCGACGACGACCTGTCCAAGCCCACGCCGTGCGCCGACTACGACGTCCGCGCCCTGCTCGACCACCTGCTGCACGTCGTCGTGGAGTTCCAGAAGCTCGCCGCGAAGCAGGACGCCGACTTCAGCCACAACCCGTCCTACCCGGACTGGCGCACCCGGTACCCGGCCGAGTCCGCGAAGCTCGTCGACGCGTGGGGCGAGCCCGGCGCGACCGAGGGCATCTCCGGCAGCATGCAGATGCCCGCTCAGACGGTCGGCGGACTGGCGCTGCTCGACCTCACCGTCCACGCGTCCGACCTCGCCCAGGCCACCGGCCAGCGCTTCGAGCCCGACCCCGAGGTGCTCGCCGAGGTCGCTGATCTCGTCGCCCAGATGGGACCGATGGCCGTCGAGTGGAAGGTCTTCAAGGAACCCGCCGAGGCACCGGCCGACGCGTCGCCGTTCGAGCGGTTGCTGGCCACCACCGGCCGCGACCCGCGCTGGAGTGCTTGACTGGCCCCATGTTGACGATCGGGATGCTGGGCGGGATGAGCTGGGAGAGCAGCGCGGAGTACTACCGGCTCGCGAACGTACTCGTGCGGGAACGGCTCGGCGGGCTGCACTCGGCGAAGCTCGTACTGCATTCCGTGGACTTCGCCGAGATCGAACGCATGCAGGTCGAGGGCAGGTGGGACGACGCCGGCAAGGCGCTCGCCGAAGCCGCCGCGCACCTGCAGGCAGGCGGCGCCGACTTCCTGCTGATCTGCACCAACACCATGCACAAGGTGTTCGACCAGGTCCAGGCCGCCGTCGACGTCCCGGTGATCCACCTCGGCGACACGACGGCCCGGGCGATCAAGCAGGCCGGCCTCACCACGGTCGGCCTGCTCGGCACCGGCTTCACCATGGACCAGCCGTTCTACCGCGAACGCCTGGAGTCCCACGGCCTGAAAGTCCTGCTGCCGTCGGCCGAGGACCGCGCGACCGTGCACCGGATCATCTACGACGAGCTGTGCGTCGGCATCGTCCGCGACGAGTCCCGCCGCGCCTATCAAGACGTGATCGCACGGTTCGAAGGGGCGCAAGGCGTGATCCTCGGCTGCACCGAGATCGAACTGCTGATCACCCAGGCTGACGTGCCGCTTCCGGTGTTCCCGACGACCCGCCTGCACGTCGAGGCGGCCGTCGAACGGGCGATCCAGACAACTCTGTGAACAAGTGATGTGATCCAGGCCGCAACGCGGCCACCGAACGAAGTGTCTTAGTCACTGAGGGCTATTCCTTCTTCAGTGAACTAGGGGAGTTCGCGTTGAAACGATCACACATCGCCGCAGGGCTGACGGCTGTCGTGGTTGCCGCCACGGCAGCCGTTCCCGTTTCAGCGGCACCGCAGGACCAGGAAGCGCGTGCCGGCGGGCTGACCACGAAGGTCACGCTCGTCACCGGTGACGAGGTCGTCGTCCACAACGGCAAGGTCCAGGCCAGGGGCGCCAAGGGCAGGGAGAACGTCGGGTTCCGCTCGTTCAAGGACCCGCGCGGCGACCTGCACGTCGTCCCGCTCGACGCCCAGGCGGGGCTCAACTCCGGCGAGCTGGACGAGCGGCTGTTCGACGTCTCGCTGCTCGCCAGATCCGGCTACGACGACGCGGCCAGCAAGACGATTCCGCTGATCGTGCAGGGGCAGGGGATCAGCGCGGCGAACGCCGAGTCGTTGCCGAGCATCGGCGCGCACGCGATCACGGTCGGCAAGGACGGCTCGTTCTGGGCCGGTGCTCGGGCGGCGGGCACCGGCAGGATCTGGCTCGACGGCAAGGTCACCGCGTCACTGGACCGCAGCGCCGCGCAGGTCGGCGCGCCCCAGGCGTGGGAGAAGGGCTTCACCGGCAAGGACGTCACCGTCGCCATCCTGGACACCGGCGTCGACGAGACCCACCCGGACCTCGCGGGCGCCGTCGTGGAGTCGAAGAACTTCTCCGACAGCGACACCACCGACGACCGGGTCGGCCACGGCACGCACGTCGCGTCCACCGTCACCGGCGACGGCAAGTACAAGGGCATCGCACCCGACGCGAAGCTCATCAACGGCAAGGTGCTCGGCGACTACGGCGGTGGCCGGGAAAGCGACATCATCGCCGGCATGGAGTGGGCCGCGGCCAAGGCCAAGGTCGTCAACATGAGCCTCGGCAGCTCGTGGCCCGACGAGGGCACCGACCCGATGTCGCTCGCGCTCAACCGCATCACCGAGCAGACCGGCGCGCTGTTCGTCGTCGCCGCGGGCAACTCCGGCGGCACCATCGGGTCACCCGCGTCCGCCGACGCAGCCCTCACCGTCGGCGCCGTCAACCGTGACGACATCCTCGCCGAGTTCTCCTCCCGCGGCCCGCGCTGGGTGAACAACGCCGTCAAGCCCGACATCACCGCGCCGGGCGTCGACATCGTGGCCGCGAAGGCCAAGAACGGCCAGATCGGCACGCCCGTCGGCGACGGACACGTCGCGCTGTCCGGTACGTCGATGGCCACCCCGCACGTGGCGGGAGCCGCGGCGATCCTCGCCGCGAAGAACCCGGCGTGGAAGGCGGAGGACATCAAGGCGGCGCTGATGAACAGCGCCAAGCCCAACCCGTCGCTGACCATCTACGACCAGGGCGCCGGACGTCTCGACGTCGGCCGCGCCGTGTCCGCCGGGGTCTCCACGAACCACGGCAGCCTCACGCTGGGCACCGCGCAGTGGCCGCACGACGACGACAAGCCCATCACGCAGAAGCTGACCTACCGCAACAACGGCACGTCCGACGTGACGGTCGACCTCAGCGTCGCCGAGGTGAAGCCCGCCGCAGCCGGCCTGTTCAGCGTCTCGCCGGCGAAGCTGACCATCCCCGCCGGTGGCACGGCCGACGCCACGGTCACCGCCGACACCAAGGCCGCCGCCGCGGACGGCATCTACGGCGCGGTGATCCTGTCCTCCGACGGCGTGCGAGTGCCCGTCGGCGTCGTGAAGGAGGTCGAGAGCTACGACGTGAAGCTCACGTTCCTCGACCACAACGGCGCGGCGACGCAGTACTACGACTACCGGTTCGTCAACCTCGACCAGGCGCAGGCGTACTTCCGCTTCGACCCGTCCGGCACGCTCGTGCAGCGCCTGCCCAAGGGCAAGTTCTTCCTCGACGGCACGATCAGCACGCGTGATCCCGACCCGACCAAGGGCGGCCTGATCACCACGCTGACCGAACCGGCGCTGGAGGTCACCGGCAACACGGAGATCGTGTTCGACGCACGGCAGGGCACCCAGCCGGTGATCTCCGTCGAGCAGAAGGAGGCGAAGTCGGCGTCCGCGGGCCTCGGCTTCCTGATGGAGGCCAACTGGGGCGCGACCGGCGGAACCTGGTACCTCACCAACTTCGACTCGATCCGCGTCCGCCCGTCGAAGACGTCGTGGCCGAAGTTCGAGTTCTACGCCGAGTCCGTGCTCGCCAAGCCGGACGCCAACGGCAAGTTCGACGGCAGCCCGTACCAGTACCACGTGCGGATCAGCGAGAAGACCCGCGTTCCGGCGGACCTCCAGCGCTCCGTGAAGGACCGCGAACTGGCCCGCGTCAACTCCGTCACGCACGCCCGCGTTCCGGGTTCGATCGGCCAGCGCGACAACGGTGCCTCCGGCCCGCTGCCGTTGCGGCTCAAGGAGTTCTACACGCCGGGCGTCGAGTGGTCCGGCGGGCTGACCGAGTTCACGAAGCTCGGCGAGTGGCCCAGTCTCGGCTCGCAGTACTCGGTCGCACCGCGTGTGTTCAAGCTCGGCCGTACCACGACCGAGCACTGGAACAGCGCCGTCTACGGCCCCGGCGTGCCGCACGCGCCAGGAACGGTGCGCTTCGCCGGACGCGTGGGCAACCTGCTGCGCCTGGACCTGCCAGTGCACAGCGCGCAGGGAATGTACGGGTACTCCGCCCCGACCACCGGCCGCACCACCGTCACGCTGGACGGCAAGGTCATCTCCGACCAGCCGGAGGCCGGGTACGCCTACCTCCCGAACGTGCCGGCGGAGAAGAAGCGCTACACCGTCCACACCGAGGCGACCCGCGACTCGTTCTCGTCGAAGGTCACCACGGACTGGTCGTTCTACTCGGAGAACGTTCCCGGCGACCTGTACCAGTCGGTGCCGTTGCTGGCCGTCCGGTTCGCACCCGCGCTGGACGAGAACAACCGCGCCGGTCGCGTCGTCACCGTGCCGATCACGGTGGAGCGCAACGGAACGGGCTCCGTCACGAACATCAAGGACCCGGCGGTGCAGGTGTCCTACGACGAGGGCAAGACGTGGAAGCCGGTGCCGCTGCGCAAGACGCGGGCGGGCTGGCAGGTCACGCTGATCCACCCGCACGGGGCGAAGAACGTGTCGTTCAAGGCTCGGGCGGCGGACGCGGGCGGTGACGTCCAGCAGACGATCATCCGCGCGTACGACCTGAAGTGACCGCGTGAGGGGCCGGTTCGCGCCGGCCCCTCACCGCTACTTCTGGTACGGCGCCAGCGTGTCCTCGTCCACGTCGGGTGCCCCCATGATCGGGTGCACCTCGATCGGCTGGTTCAGGAGCTTCCCGCCCGGCCCCGGGCACGCCGAGGCCTTCTGGGCGATCTCCAGCAGCCGTTCCTGACTGGCGACGTCGACCACCCAGTACCCGGCGATGACCTCCTTGGACTCCGCGAACGGACCGTCGACCACGACCGGTCCGGCGTCGCTGCCCCGCACCACGAACGCCCGCGCGGGACCGCTCAGCCCCTCGGACTGCAGCAGCTCACCGGACGCGCGCAGTTCGGCGTCCAGGTCGCGCATGTAGGCGATCATGCGGTGCATGTCCTCGTCGGACCAGGCGGCCAGACCCTCCCAGTCCTCCTGGCTGCCGCCGTAGCTGACCAGCATGTACTTCACTTCCACTCCCCACCGGTAGCGCGGGCCTTGATCTCCTGCACGGCCCAGCTGTTGCCGTCCGGGTCGTCGAAGAAGATGAACGACCCGCCGTCCGCCTCGTTCATGCGCACGATCTCGCCGACCTCGACGCCGCGCTCGACGAGCTGCGCGCGGGCCTTCTCCAGGTCCGACACGACGAGTTGCACGCCCTTCAACGTCCCCGGCTCGCCCTTGACGATGCCCTTGCCCATGACGATCGAGCAGCCGGAACCGGGCGGGGTGAGCTGCAGGACGCGCGCGTCCTCGTTGAACGTCGTGTCGTGGTCGACCTTGAAACCGAGCTGCTCCTCGTAGAAGCGCTTCGACCTGTCGAGGTCCGACACCGGTACGACGATGACTTCCAGGGTCCAGTCCATGTCATTCCTCTCAGCGGCTGCCTTACAAGCACCCGTCGAAGTGCTCAGAGACTTTTCGACATGGGGTCCCGGCCCACATACCCGAGGAGCCTGTCCTGCAGAGGAGCGTCGTCGGGCACCGGGATCTCGGCGCCGTAGACCTCGATGCCGGGACCGAACGCGCCGGGTGTGCGGAAGCGTTCCATCAGGTCGGCGGGCACCGACGTCGCCGTGGCCCAGAGGCGTTCCACGTCGGCCGCCGGGATCGTCTCGTCCTGGCCGGTGGCGCGGGCGAGGTCCCAGCCGTGCAGCACCAGGTCGTCGCTGACGACCTGGTCGACGTGGTCCTCCAGCGTCATCGGGCCGGCGGGCGTGGAGACCTCGCTTCCAGCTCGGTCCGTGTCCAAGGCTTCCTGGACCTGGCGACGGGCTTCTTGGAAGTCCGTGAGCGGGTCCTCGGTTCGCGGGATGGGATGGCCGAGCATCACGCCGTGCATGTCGATGACGTGGTCCACGACCTCAAGTGCCGTCCACTGCGCACACGGTGAGGGGTTGTCCCACTGGTCGGACTTCACCTGGGCGACCTTCGCCTCGAAGGCGTCCGCCCGGGCCCGGTATCTGGCCGAAATCGATGTCATGGCCTCACTCCTCGACGGCGCCGCCGATCTTGCGCAGGTGTTCGCGGAACGTCAGACCGCTCTCCAGGTACTCGCTGAACCGCAGCTGGCCGCGCAGGGAGTCACCCTGCCGCACGCGGTCCGCCTGCGCTCGTTCGACGTCCCGGATGCCGCGCGCCTTCTCGATGAGCGCGCCGGCCTGGGACGCCGGCACGAACAGCACGCCGTCGTCGTCACCGAACACGATGTCGTCGGAGGTGACGGTCCACTGGCCGACCTCGGCCGTCGAGAGAGCCTCCGGCGCACGGTCGCGCAGGCTCAACGGACCCGTGGGGTTCGCACCGAGGCTGAACACCGGCAGCCCGATCGCCCTGATGTCCTGGGTGTCGCGGTGCAGCCCCCAGATGGCGACGCCGGCGAGACCGGCCTTCTGCGCTTCGAGCACGATCAGGTCGCCCACGCAGGCCTCGTCCGTGCGGCCGTCGTTGTCGACGACGAGCACGTCGCCGGGCTCGCTGCGTTCGATGGCCTCCAGGAAGACGTCGACGCTGCCCGCGTGCCGGGCGGGCAGCACGCGGCCACCGGTCTTCGAGCCGGGGATGACCGGCGTCAGGGAGACGGTGCGGACCGGGATGTCTGCCCGGATGCACGCGTCAGCGAGGTGTGCGGTGGTGAGATCCAGAGTGGCGAGATCCATGCTCGCATTCTTACGCCGTGACCTTCTCCTCGGCGGCATCGGTGCGCAACACGCCCGCGGACAGCGCCGCGATCAGGCACAGCGCGACCGGGAGCAGGAACGCGATGTTGAGCGGTACGAGGTGGGTCAGCCAGCCGATCACCGCCGGTCCGGCCAGCACGCCGAGGTAGCCGAGACCCGCGACGCGCGAGACGTTGGCGGCCGCGGCACCCGGTTCGGCGTGCCCGGCCGCGCTGAACAGCTGCGGCACCGTGCCCGACAGGCCGATCCCGGCGATCGCCCAGCCCACCAGCGCCAGCCAGATCCACGGCGACAGCGCGGCCGTCGCGATGCCGGCCGCACCGATCGCCGAACCCCAGCGCAGCACCGCCATCGGCCCGATCTTCGCGGTGACCCGGTCCGCGAGCAGGCGTCCGACGGTCATCGTCGTGGCGAACGCACCGTAGGCGAGCGCGGCGATCTGCGGGGACGCGTCGAGAACGTCCTGCAGGTGCAGCACGCTCCAGTCGTTCGCGGCGCCCTCGCTCAGCATCACCAGCAGGGCGAGCACCGCCATGATCCAGATCCGCCGTGGAGCCTTGCGCTTGCCGGTCTGCTCGGTGGCGTGCTGCGACTCCTTCTCGTCGAGCAGGAACCTGGCGGTCACGAGGCTGATGACAACACCGAGCACGGCCGCGGCGCCGAGGGTCGTGGCGGGGGAGAGCTCCCAGCTCAGCGTACGTGCACCGGTCAGCGCGGCGGCCACACCGCCGAGCGACCACGTCGCGTGGAACGCCGACATCACCGGACGCTGGTAGTGCCGCTCCACCACCACGGCGTGCGCGTTCATGCTGACGTCGATCAGCCCGTTGCCGATGCCGAAGATGAGCAGCGCCGCACCGAGCGTCCACTGGTTGACCGCCGCACCGGGCAAGAACGCCGTCACGCTGCACACGACACCGGCGAGCGGCACGACCAGCTTCACGCCCACGCGGTCGGTGAACTTGCCGCCGAGCCGCATGCCGATGAACGCGCCCAGCCCGAGCAGGAGCAGCAACCGGCCGAGCTCGGCGTGCGATATGCCGGTGCGGTCCTCGACCGTCGGGATGTGCACGAGCCACAGCCCGAGCAGGAACCCGTTGAGGGCGAAGTACGTGAAGGTGGCGACCCGGGCGGCCTTGAGAGCGTTCACTTGCATCACGCTAACGAACGATTTGCGTGTTCGAAAGATTGAGTTTCGAACATCACTGATGTTCAATCACGACCGTGTCCCGACTGAAGCAGATCACCGAGGCAGTCCGCGACGCCGGCTCGCTCGGTGTGGCGGACCTGGCGTCGCTGACCGGCGCCTCCGAGATGACCATCCGCCGCGACCTGGAGGTCCTCGCAGCTCAGGGCGTTCTTGAACGCTACCGCGGCGGCGCCAGGAGCCTGCTCCTGCGCGGTTCCGAACCCCCGTTCGCGCTGCGCTCGGACGAGAACACGCCCGCCAAGCGCCGCATCGCCGCCGCCGTGGCCGCCCTGATCGCGGACGGCGAGTCGGTCGTCCTCGACAGCGGCACCACCTGCCTCGAAGTGGCCCGCCTGCTGCACGACCGACGCCTGACCGTCATGCCGTTGTCCCTGCACGCCGTGAACGTCCTCTCCTCTTCTTCGACCCTGACATTGCTCGTCCCCGGCGGCCGCCCACGCCTCGGTGAACTGGCGCTCACCGGCCCGCTGACCCTGGCCTCGCTGCAGGCGTTGCGCTTCGACACCGCGGTCATCGGCTGCTGCGGCCTCTCCGCCGAACACGGACTGACCGCCTTCGACCTGGAGGACGCCTCGGTGAAACGAGCCGCCATCACGTCGGCCCGCCGCGTCATCGCCGCCGTGGACGCCTCGAAACTCACCCGCACCGCGTTGGCCCATGTCGTCCCGGTGTCCTCTTTGGACGCCGTCGTCACCGACGCGGAAGGCGACGACGGCCTGACCGCCGCGGGCGTCGCGGTGGTGACGGCATGATCGTGCTGTTCGACATGTTCGGCGTGATCGCCCGCGACCAGTCACCCGAGGTCATGGCCACGATGAGCACCGAGCCGGAGTTCTGGGACGCCTACTGGGCCCACCGCCCGGCCTACGACCGCGGCGACGTGACAGCCGACGAGTACTGGGCCCTCGTGGGCCACCCGCCGCTGGTCGAGAAGGACGTGGCCAGCTGGAACCGCGTCGACTACGAGATGGTCGCGCTGCTGCACGAACTGCACAACGCGGACCGGCGCATCGCGTTGCTGTCCAACATCCCCGAGGACCACGCCCAGAACTTCGAGCGCACCTACGCGTGGCTCGACCTGTTCGAGGTGCGCGCGTTCTCGTGCCGGATCGGCCACGCCAAGCCGGACCGCGCGGCCTTCGAGTGGTGCCGTGACGCGTTGGGCGACGACGACATCCTGTTCGTGGACGACCGGCTGGAGAACGTGCGCGCCGCGGAGCTGACCGGGATGCGCGGGCACCACTTCACGGGGATCGACGGGCTGCGCGCGCTACTTGGTGCCGCCAAAAAGGCCTAGGGACGTCAGCGGATCGGATACCCGGTCGCGACGATCTGGTCGGCGACGGCGGCCAGGGTGGTGGCGGGGTTGAGCGCGGTCACGACCTCCGCGGTCAACGGCTGCCCGGCGTAGACGTGCCGCACCGCGTCGAGGTCGACCGGCATCTCGTAGTAGTCCTGCGCCCAGTCCTGGAAGGCCTCGGGCGTGCGGTCGGTCAGCAGGGCGAACAGCCAGTCGGCCCCGTCCTCGTCTCCGTCGGGGAAGGTGATGTCTCCGTGCCGCCAGGCGGTGTCGCTGTGCTCGCGCCACAGACACACCGTGACGGACGGCGTGCCGAACTCATCGGAGAACGCCGGTTCCTCCACACATTCCCGGAACACGTCGGGCACGGAGTCGAGCACACCCGGCCACGGCTTTTCGTCATCGGTGGCGTAGGGACTCATCGGCGACTCGTGGTCGAACCCGCGCACGTACGCCCCTGCGGCCGTGAACGTGACGGAGTACTCGTTGCCCGAGCCGTCGTACATGGACGCCAACTCCTCACCGGGCGCCCACGCCATGTCGTAGAGGTGGTGGCGTTCGTCGCTGTCGGGGTCGAGCACGACGTCCAGCGCGGCCAGCGCACGGCACAACGCGCGCAGTTCCGGAATGGCGGGCAGGAGACGAGCGACGTCGTATGCGGTCACACCGACATCCAAGCAGCGGTCCCAGCCGGCGTTCTTCGCGAACGCCGGCTGGGACCGCTGCTGCTAGACGAGCGACGACCAGTAGAACCAGAACGCCTGCAGCACCCCGCCGGCGATCACCAGGTACCAGAGGATCAGCACCACGCTGTGGAGCTGAAACGTCGGCCGGATGTTGCGCAGCGTCGTGTACCAGAAGATCGGGATCGTCACCGCCCACACGACCATGCAGTACGGGCACAGCGCACCGATCTCGTACAGCGACTGGAAGATCAGCCAGTGCACGAACAGCACGCCGAACGTCACGCCGACCTGCAGCCCGATCCACACCCACGACGGCAGCGCCACCCCGGCCAGCAGCAGCACGCCCAGGGTCGTCACCACCGCGAAGCCCGCGATGCCGAGCAACGGGTTGGGGAACCCGAACACCTCGGCCTGGGCGGTCTTCATGATCGAGCCGCAGCTCAGCACCGGGTTGATGCTGCACGTGGGCACGTAGAACGGGTCCTTGAGCAGCGCGATCTTCTCGATCGTCAGCACGAACGACGCGACCAGGCCGACGAACCCGCCGACCGCGAGGACCCAGGCGACGATCCGGTTCACGAACGCACCTTCTCGATCGCTGCCTTGAGCGCGTCGTAGGTGGGCGCGCCGCTGAACTTGGTGCCGTTGACGAAGAACGTCGGCGTGCCGGTGACGCCGGCCTTGCTGCCCTCGGTGCGCTGGGCGAGCACGCGGTCGAGCAGCGCCGGGTCGTCCAGGGCCTTGTCGAACGCGGCCTGGTCGAGGCCGAGTTGCTGGGCGAAGCCGGTGAACGCCGCGCGCTGCGACGTCTGCCGGCCGCCCCACTCCTGCTGTGCGTCGAACATCAGCCGGAACATCTCGTCCCGCTTGCCCTGCGCGCCCGCGGCCTCGACCGCGACGGCGGCCAGTTCGGCGTTGCGGTGGCTGGGAATGGGGAAGTGCCGCACGTCGAACGTCACGCGCTCGCCGTACTCGGTCTTCAGCCTCTCCACGGCGGGGTAGGCGGCGCGGCACGACGGGCATTCGAGGTCGAGGTACTCGACGACGGTCACCCTGCCGTCGGCGGACTGGGGTGCCGCGGTGGTGTCGTTGCGGCTGAACAGGAGGAAACCGGCGACCACGACCGCCACGACGGCGACGATGATCAGGGACAGACGAGCGTTTTTCGACATGGCAGAACTCCACGTGTGGCGAAGGAAGACGGACCCTCAGAACGGGTTCGGTCTAGGCGCGCAGCACGCAGAGCTGCGTCAGCCGCACTTCCAGCCGGCGTGAAGGAGGGGACAGGACAGCGGGCAGGCGCACCGAGAGCACCTGGAACGAGCCGGACCGCCGCGCCGCGGCGAACCCGATCAGCACGGCGAGCGCCACCACCAGGCAGGCTCCGGCGACGAGGATGCCCTCGATCAGCCCGCCGTCGTCGGCCGTAGCGGAGTGGGCGACCGCGTGGGTGCTCGACGTCGGGCACTGGGCGGTCCAGGCGAACTCCGCCTCGCACGGCGTGCCCTGCATCATCGCGATCCCGGCGACCAGCGCGAGCACGGCGAAGACCCGCGCGAGATACGCGCGGGTTCGCGAGCTGCGGGTGCCGGGCACGTGATCCAGGGTAGCGATGTCGCGCCTAGGCTCGTGCACATGGGGGAGAAGCTGCACGAGTCGGACAGGCTCGTGATCGCCTCCCGGCCGATGCCGCCCGAGCTGGCACCACTCGACAAGACAGCGGGCGGAAGCATCCCAGGTCTACTGCACGCCTTCCTGCCGTTGAGCCCCAGCGCGCAGGCCGAGGTGCGCGCACTCGTGCGGTCGGTTCCTCAGCGAAACCGCACGAGCCTCGAGGACATCCCGGCCAGGATCGACGGCGAAGGCCCCGGTCCGCTCGTGATGCGCCTGCTGCGCAACCGGAACATGAACTACCCCGCCGTCGCCAAGTCGGTCCACGTGGTGACCACGGGCCGCCGCTACTGGGCGGCCTCCACCTACGGGAGGATCGGCCACGGCCTCAAGGAACTCACTTCTGACCTGCTCGGCGATCTCTCCGCCTCCGACCTCGCGACGCTGACCGGCATCACGCCGGACCCGGCCCCGGCGGACGTGGGCGACCTCGTCTGGGACGTCCGGCGCCTCACCCGTGACCAGATCGAACACATCACCGAGTCCGCCAAGGCCATGGCCTAGTTCCAGAACGCCAGCCTGTGCTCGGCGGCGTAGTCGACGGGTCCGATCGCGCCCGGAGCCAGTGACTGCACGTACTGCCCCTCCGAGAACCGCGGCCACCCCGGCGTTCCGGTGCGGGCGAAGTCCGTCCACGCCTTGATCATGTGGTCGGACAGGCCGCGGTCCTTGGTGAAGTCCTCGTCCGGGAACAGGTAGTCGATGTCCGACGAGTGGTTCGCGCCGTGCAGTTCCTCGGGGATCTCCGGGTTCGTGGCCGCGTTGCGGTCAGCGAACTCGAACGCGTAAACGGGTGCCTTCTTCGCGTAGAGCGTGTTCTGCCGGAACGTCGCACGCGCCCACATGCGATCTGTCAGCACCGTCGCCCACGCCTGCTTCGGCGACGCGAACGCGCCGGCCGGGTACTCGCGCTCGATCTCGGCCGCGCGGTCGGGGAACGCCTCCCGCACGAGCCGCGAGTAGTCCTCGGTGGACATCGGGTCCGGCCGGAACAGCCCGACGAAGCTGTTGTGCTCGTCGCGCGTCGCGCCTGCCAGGATCGGCACGTCGGCGAACTCGCCCGCCTCCAGCGAGTCGCCCGGCAGCCGGGGCAGCACCGAGCCGCCGTAGCCGGTGGACTGGAAGATGTTCATGATCTGCGGGTGGGCCAGCAGCTTCTCCACCGGCAGCCGCCGCAGGCACTCGACGTCCGCGCAGCCCAGTTCGGAGCTGATCATCGCGCCGATCTCCTGGATCTCCGGCACCGGCCGCCACGCGAGCGACGGCAACGCCTCCAGATCCGGGAACCAGGCGCCGCGAGGCACGTCGACCAGCGTGAACGAGCTGTGCATGATCGCCTTGTGGAACAGCGGCCGCTGCTCGATCAGGTGGGCGCCGACCGCGGTCGCGCCGAACGACACCCCGAACAACGTCACGTTGCCCGGATCTCCACCGAAAGCGGAGATGTTGCGTTGGACCCACTCCAACGCCGCGCGCTGGTCCAGCAGACCGAACTCGCCGGAGTGCTCCAGGCCTGGCAGCCCGAACCCGCCGAACACCCCCATCCGGTAGTTGAACGTCACCACGACGACATCCCCTCGCCGTGCGAGGCGTTCCGCGTCGAAGAAGTGCCCGGCCCCGATCGCGCCGTCGCCGTGCACCCACACCAGCACCGGCTTGCGGCCGGCCACCGAAGGCGTCGTGACGTTGGCGAACAGGCAGTCCTCGTCGGTGCTCTTCGTCTCCGAGTAGCTGGACCCGACCTGCGGACACGGACTGCCGGGCTCGAAAGCGTCGCACACCCCGTTCCACGCCGCCGCGCGCACCGGCGGCTCCCAGCGAGCCGCGCGGGCGTACGGAACCCCCTGGAACCGCAGATGCCCGTCCCGCACCTCCCCCCGAACCTGCCCCGTATCGGTCGTAACGACGTCCGATGGCACGGCTTCCCCTCTCCCACACGCGCCGAGCAGCAGTAATGCGGCAACTAGCAACGTCCCCCGACGCATGGCTAACCCCTTGTGGCCAGGTCGACGGCCGCGACCAACTCCTGCTCGCAGACGTCGAGATCGAGTGACCCGGACCGCTGCACAACGCTGTTGCGCAGCGCGAGGACGAACACGGCCATGACGTCCGGGTCGAACGCGCGGAACTCGCCAGCGTCCTGCCCCTGCCGCAGCAGGTCGGCGAGCCCTGCGTGATCGGAGTCGGCGATGCCCCCGTCCGTCACCACCGAGTGAGCCCTGATCCGCAGGAACGCCACCATGTCCGCGCGGTGCTCACGCAGAAACGCGATGTTGGCGCTCAGGAACGCCCGCAGCTCCTCGCGGGCGCTCGCCTGGCCCATCCGCGCGCGCACGAACCCTTGGAAGCGCTCCAAGATGTCCGCGAACACCACGTCGACGAGCTCCTGCTTGTTCTTGAAGTGGTACGAGATCAGCCCGGTGCTGCTCAGCCCCGCACGCGCCGCGATGGCCTTGAACGACGTCTCCGCGTAGTCCAGCTCCGCGATCGTGGCGATCGCCGCCGCCACGATCTGCGCCCGCCGGGCCTGCTCGGTCACGGACTTTGCTCGCATGAGCAAAATTTAGCACGCCTGAGCAAAACCAGGTGCGTGCCTCGTTAGGATCGGCTTGTGACCAGGAGATCACCGCAGGAGAAGAAGGCGTTGAGCTACGCCAGGGACGCCCGCAACTCTTACGGACAGAACGACAAGGCCTCCCGCAAGGCCATCGCCAGGCGCAAGCGCGTCAACGTCCGGGCGGACCGGCGCCGCGAGCACGTGGTGCTCGTCCAGGGGTTTCCCGATGACATCGAGTCCGAGCTCAAGCGCGAACGTCTCCCGTCGAAGCGCTGGCGCAAGTTCGCGGACGCGCCGCTCGCCGATGTCGTGACCGACAAGCTGCGGTGGCGAGCCGCCGCAGGCATCATCGACGAGGACCAGGCGGAAGCGAAGATCGCCAAGATGCCGCGGGTCGGTCGCCGGACGCCCTGGAAGTGATCAGCACTGCCACGGCACGTCAGCCGAGGTCGGACAGGTCGAGGACGAACCGGTGGCGGACGTCACCGCGATCGAGCCGGTCGAGGGCCTCGGCGACACGGGCGGACGGCAGGACCTCGACGTCGGCGGTGATGCCGTGGGTGGCGCAGAACTCCAGCATGGCGGTGGTGGCGGGAAGACCGCCGCTGCCACCGGAGCTCAGCTTCTTGCGGCCGAGGAGCAGGTCCATCGTCTCGACGGTGAGGCTGCCGAGGTAGCCGACCTGGCTCAGCGTCCCGTCCACGGCCACCAGACGCAGGTAGGGGCTGAGGTCGTGGGGGACCGGGATGGTGTCGATGAGAACGTCGAACCTGTCGCGGGCCGCTTCGATGCTGTCCTGGTCGGCGGAGACGACGACGTCACGAGCACCGAGCCGGATCGCGTCGCTCGCACGGTCCGCGGACCGGCTCACGACCGACACCTCGGCGCCCAGGGCCGCGGCGAACTTGACCGCGAGGTGGCCCAGCCCGCCCAGGCCGGCCACCGCTACGCGCGCCCCGGACCGACACCCAGGGCGCGCAGCGGTTCCCACACGGTGATCCCGGCGCACAGCAGCGGCGCCGCGGCCGCCGGGTCCAGCCCGGACGGCAGGGGATGGGCGAACCGGTCACGGACCACGTATTCGCGGGAGAAGCCGCCCAGCGTCGTCGTCCCGTCGTGACGATCGGTCCCGCCGTAGGTGAGCGTGGGGAACTCACGGCAGAAGTTCTCCTGACCCGCCGTGCACATCGTGCACACGCCGCATGAGTCGACGATGTTGCCGACCGCGACCGGGTCACCGACCCGGAACCCGCTCACCTCGGGACCGACGTCCACGACCACCCCGGTGAACTCGTGACCCGGCACGAGCACGTCCTCGCCGTTGTGCGCGCGCAGCGAGTGCAGGTCGGTGTGACAGACCCCGCAGAAGTCCACGCGCACGGCGATGTCGTCGCGCCGCAGGTCACGGCGGGACAGCGGCACTCGGTGCAACGTGTGTCCGTCGGCCTGCCAGCCGGTGGTGCTTCGCATGACTCTCCTCAAACAGACTGTTCGGTCTATTTCAAGCTACCCCCGGAAGGGCGACAAAGTAAACCGACTGTTCTGTCGGTACAGTTCAGCCATGTCCGACCAGCAGCTGACCGCCCGTGGCGCGGCCACGCGGCAACGCATCATCGACGTGGCCACCCGCGAGTTCGCCGAGCACGGCATCGCCGGAGCCCGCATCGAACGGGTCGTCGCCGCGGCGCGCACCAACAAGGCCCAGCTCTACGCCTACTTCGGTAACAAGGACGGGCTGTTCGACGCGATCTTCTTCGGCTCGCTGGAGCGGATCGTCAACGTCGTGCCCATCGACGCGGCCGACCTGGCGGACTGGGCCGTGCGCCTCTACGACGAGTACCTCGAGCGCCCTGACCTCATCCGGCTCGCGACCTGGGCCCGCCTGGAACGGCGCCCCACCGGCCACCTCGTCGCCGACACCGATCGCCTGGACCAGAACAAGCTCAAGGCGATCACCGACGCGCAGCAAGCGGGGCTGATCCGGGACGGCGACCCCTTCGACCTGATGGCCATGGTCATCGCGATGTCGATGGCGTGGTCACCGGTCAGCAACGTCTACGCGGCCACGGTCGACGAACCCGCCGAGACCCACGACCGCCGCCGAGACTTCCTGCGAGACAGCGTCCGCCGCGCCGTCGCGCCGGCCTAGGCCGGAAGTTTGGAACTCGTCCAAAGGGAATGCTTTCAGGTTGACCTGCGGCGAATGGGTGGAGCCAAACGGAACGCCGCCTCTACCGTCCCTGCATGCCTTTGCGGAGATCAACGGTGCGCGGCCGCGAGTTCGGTGACGCGATACGAGCGCTGCTGAAGGCGGCCGACCTCACCAACCGGGCCGCCGCCGAATTGCTGGGCTGGCAGGAAGCCAAAGTCTCGGAACTGGTCAACGGCAAGGAAGGCGTCAGCGACGTCGACCTGGCCAAGTTGCTGGGCCTGCTGCGCACGCCGCCCGACGAGTTCGACCACCTGATGGCGCTGCACCACGACGCGCACATCAGAGACTGGTTGCAGCCTGCCGGTTCCGGCATGCCGGACCGAGTGAGAACGTTGCGAGAGCACGAGAAAATCGCTTCGGAGATCACCGGCTGGTCGATGAACGTCGTACACGGCCTGGTCCAGGTGCCCGACTACACCTGGCACCTCGCGCTCGCCAAGCCATTGGACGAGAAAGCCGCGCGGGTGGTGGTCGAGAACCGGGTCGTGCGTCAGACAGCCGTGCTTGACGGAAATCGGACAGTCACGATTTTCATGCATGAGCAGGCTCTGCGACTGCCGGTCGGCGATGCGGGGGTGATGGCAGAGCAACTGCACCACCTGCTACGACTCTCAGTGCGTCCGTACCTCACGATTCGCGTGATGCCCACCCACTTCGGGCCACACGCCGGACTTGCGGGCGACTTCGACCGGCTGAAGTTCAAGAAGATCCCCGAGCTCGTCTACGTCGAGAGCGAAGGAGCTAACGTCTTCATCGAGGATCAAGCTTCCGTCGCCCGCTACGACACCGTCCTGAAGTCACTCGATCGGACGGCGTTGGACGAGGTCCAGACGAGGAAGCTGATCACCGACATCATCGGTGAGGAGTTCGAGCATGACCAGGTGGCAGAAGAGCAGCTACAGCGCTAGCGACGGCAACTGTGTCGAAGTGGGCCGTGGCGTCGGCATCCGCGACAGCAAGGCTCCCTCCGTCGAACTCCCGCTCACGGCTCACCAGTGGGCACCGCTGCTGCGGTTGGTCAGGACTCATCCCGCGGTTTAGCTCACTCCGACGTCGGTCCACGCACCACGCCCGCGACCTCGCTGCCGAACAACGCCTGGGCGGACGCGGTCGTGGCCGCGGCGGCGTCGGCGAAGTTCGAGTTCACCCGCAGTTTCGTGGTGAGCGCGTCGTACCAGACCTTCCCCGCCCGGTCCCAGGCGTTGCCGCCGAGCCGGGTCGCCGCGAGGTGGAACGCCTTGTTGGGGATGCCGCCGTTGTCGTTGCGCGGGTTGCCGTCGTCGGGCAGGTCGACGTAGGAGCGCATGTGGGCGGGCTGGCGGTCGAGCTGGTGGGCGCGGCCGGGGTCTTTCATGGACCGGAGGGCCATGCCGTGGAGTTGCGTGCCGAGGATGCCCGCGCCGATGAGCCAGTCGGCCTGGTCGGCGGACTGGCCCGCCGTGTGCTGCTTGACCAGTGAGCCGAAGACGTCGGCCATCGACTCGTTGAGGGCGCCCGGCTGCGTCCGGTAGCGCAGGCCGGCCGTGTACTGGATGACGCCGTGGGTGATCTCGTGCCCGACGACCGTGATGTCGCGGCACAGGGCGCCGGGCTGGAAGACCTTGCCGCTGCCGTCGCCGTAGACCATCTGGGTGCCGTCCCAGAAGGCGTTGCCGAAGCCGCGTCCGAAGTGGACTGACGAGACGAGCCTCAGGCCGTTGTTGTCGACGCTGTGGCGGCCCAGCACGTCGCGGTAGAAGTCGTAGGTCCTGTCGGCGTTGGCGAACGCGTCGTTGACGGCGGGATCGGCCGCGGCGCCGTCGCCCTCCTTGCGGCGCAGGACACCGGGCAGGGTGCGTTCGTCGCCGCCCTGGACGTCGTGCACGGCCTTGAACTCGCCGCCCGGGCCGCGCAACTGGGCGGCGTTGAGGTCGAGGAACTGCACGGCCTCGGTGAGCGTCTCGCGCTGCGTGCGCAGGGCGGCGGAGGCGATCAGGGTCGGGATGGCGTCGCGGAGGTCGACGTTGCCGGCTTCGGCGAGTTCGATCAGCAGGTGGGCGGGCAGGATCGAGCAGACCATGTCGTTCCCCTCTTTTCCTTCTCGTACCAGGGGAGAGGGCGGCTCCAGCGCTCAAACACCCATCGGCAGCTCGTGCAACTAAAGGTTGCGCTAGCCAGGAGAGCCGGTTACGTTGAAGCGCAACCGATGGTTGCACTTTTGAGTGAGGAGGACAGCGTGGAACACGGAAGCATCGAACGCGAGCTGCGCATCGACGCCAGTCCCGAGGTGGTCTACGAGGTGGTCAGCTCTCCCGAGCACCTGCGCGAGTGGTGGCCCGACGACGCCGAGCTCGACCCCGTGCCCGGCGGCACCGGCACGATCACCTTCGGCGACCCGGCCTCGCCGGACGCGAAGGTCGAGCACCTCACGGTCGTCGAGGCCGACCCGCCCCGCCGGTTCGCGTTCCGCTGGGTGTACGACCAGGGCGCGTCGCCGGAGCCGGGCAACTCGCTGCTCGTCACGATCGACCTCGAGCCGTCCGGCGACGGCACGCTGCTGCGCTTCAAGGAGACCGGGTTCCGCGAGCGCGGCTGGGAGGCCGCCGTGCTGGAGCAGGCCTACGCCGATCACGTCCGGGGCTGGGACCACTTCCTCCCGCGTCTCGTCGCGCGTGCCGACAGCCTGGTGGCGCGGCCGTGAGCACGGCGATCGACGACGACCTCTGGTCCGCGGTGGGCGACCCGACCCGCCGCCGGATGCTCGACCTGCTGCTGAGCGACGGGGGCGGCACCGCGACCACGCTGAGCGAGCGGCTCCCGGTCACCCGGCAGGCGGTCGCCAAGCACCTCGGCGTGCTCGACCGCGTCGGACTGGTGCACTCCACCCCGGCCGGACGCGAGCGCCGCTACGAGGTGGACGAGGCGCAACTCGCCCGCGCGGTCGCCCAGCTGACCGCGGTCGGCACCACCTGGGACGCCCGGCTGCAGCGGATCAAGCGGATCGCCGAGCGGATCCAGCGCGGCACAGCGGATCGAGAGACAGGATCGGACCAGTCATGACGACGCAGGCGCCGCGCACCGAGCGCGGCTACTCCACCTCGTACACGGTCGAGCAGTCGCCGGACGAGGTCTACGCGGCCGTCCTGGACGTCCGTGCCTGGTGGACGGGCGAGGTCGAGGGACGTACCGACGAGGTGGGCGCCGAGTTCACCTACCGGCATCCCCCGCAGCACTACAGCCGCCAGCGCGTGACCGAGCTGAACCCGGGCCGCCGCGTGGTCTGGCAGGTCACGGACAGCCTCCTGTCCTTCGTGTCGGACCCGGCCGAGTGGACCGGCAGTGAGATCGTGTTCGACATCGTCCCCGTCGGCGGCGGTGCGGAGCTGAGGTTCACCCACGTCGGTCTGGTGCCGGACGTCGAGTGCTTCGGCGCGTGCTCCACGGCCTGGCTGCCCTACGTCAACGGCAGCCTGCGCAGCCTGGTCACCACGGGACAGGGCCTGCCGGATCCGTGGTGACGACCGAGGAACAGGAGAGCGTCATGTCCGATCTGGCCGCCAAGGCCGAACTCCTGCGTTCGCTGCACGTCCCGGGCGACCCGCTCGTGCTGCCGAACGCCTGGGACGTCGGTAGCGCCCGCACCGTCGTCGACGCGGGCTTCCCCGTGATCGCGACGGCGAGCAACGCGATCGCCGCGGCGCTGGGCTACGACGACGGTGAGGGAGCACCGAGGGAAGAGATGATGTTCGTCGCCGCGCGCATCGTGGCGTCGGTCGACGTTCCGGTGACGGTCGACGCAGAAGCCGGGTACGGACTCGCTGCCGGCGAGTTGGTCGAGCTGCTGACCGGGATCGGTGCCGTCGGCTGCAACATCGAGGACACCGACCACGCGGACGGCGGCCTGGTGGACGCCGACGTGCGCGCGGCTTACATCGGGGAGATGCGCGCGGCCGCGAACCGGGCCGGGGTGCCGTTGGTGATCAACGCGCGGGTCGACTCCTTCTTCCCCGCCTCGCCGTTCACCGGGGACAAGAGGCTGACCGACGCCCTCGGCAGGGCACGGGCGTACTGGGCGGCCGGCGCGGACTGCGTGTTCGTGCCAGGAGCCGGGCCCGAGGACCTCCGCGCGGTCGTCACCGAGGTCGGCGCCCCGGTGAACGCCGGGCTGCCGTTGCAGGGCGGGTCGCTGGAGGCGCTTCGTGCGGCCGGGGTCGCGCGCGTGTCCGTGGGTCCGCAGCTCTACCGCAGCGCACTCGGTCACCTGCGCGCTGACCTCGAGCGGCTCGGCGGGCCCACGGCGTGACGAGCGATGTGCCGTCCACGCTCGTGGGACGGCACATCGCTCGATGGTCGCGACCCGCCGAAGGTCGGGATTCGCGAAATTGCCGCCCGTGAGCGCCGTCACAGGTGCATGCTGTGTGCACCAGCTCAACCCGAGGACTGATGACCATGACGAGTGCGACCGCGGGCTCCCGCCACAACTGGGAGACCGACCTGGAGCGCTATCGGACCAGGGCGGTCCAGGTGCTCGACACGCACCTGCCCGCGACGACCGGCTGCACCGAGTGCGGCGACCCGTGGCCCTGTGCCCGCGCGTGCTCCGCGGAGTTGGTGCTCGAGCTCTGAGACCTACGAGTTCACCCGGTCCAGGAACGCGCTGATCCCGGACATCATCCGTTCGACCTGGTCGTCGAGTGTGATCGATTCGTGGAACCGCGAGCCCGGTCCCGCGCTCTTCTTGCCGCGCAGGTACAGCGAGCACGCCAGGTCGGCGCAGACGTAGACGCCGACCGAGTTGCCCAGTTGCCCCGGCTTGCCGGCCTTGCGCGCGCTCATCAGCGACACGCCGTCGCCGGAATGCGTGGTCAGGCACCACGCGCACATCGTCTTGCGCGCCCGTCCGGCCTGGGCCGCCCTGCGCAGCGCGATGCCGGTGAGCCGTCCGTTCAGCTCGATCACGAGGTACGAGCGGTCGGGCGCGGCCGGGTCGGTCCAGCCGAGGAAGTCCAGGTCGTCCCACGGCCGCTCGCCCAGATCCCTGGGTACGTGCATGCGCTTCGCCTCGCCCTTGGTGGAATTGACGAAGGACGCGCGGATCTCGGGTTCGGTCAGCGGCTTCATGACCACGGACGCTAGGCTTACCTAGAGGTCCTAGGCAAATTATTAAGGACCCTAGGAAGGGTGACGGATGGCACGTGCGGGGCTCACGGCCGACCGCCTCACGCAGGCGGCGGCGGACCTGGCGGACGAGGTCGGCTTCGAGAACGTGACGGTGTCCGCGCTGGCCCGGCACTTCGGGGTGAAGGACGCCTCGCTCTACTCGCACATCCGCAACGCCCAGGACCTGCGCGTCCGCCTGGCCGTCCTCGCGCTCGCGGAACTCGCGGACCAGGTGGCGGAGTCGATCGCGGGCCGTGCGGGCAAGGACGCCCTGGTCGCGTTCGCCTCCGCCTACCGCCGGTACGCCCGCGAGCGTCCTGGCCGCTACGCGGCGATGCAGATCGCGCTCGACCCGGACACGGCCGCCGACAGCGCCCTGAAGCACGCCGAGATGACCCGCGCGGTCCTGCGGGGCTATGAGCTGTGGGAGCCGGAGCTGACCGATGCCGCCCGACTCCTGCACAGCACGTTGCACGGATTCGTCTCGCTGGAACGCTCCGGGGCGTTCCACAGCCACCCGCGCGGGGTCGAGGCGTCGTGGCTCAGAGCCCTGGACGCGCTGGACTCGGTGCTGCGGGCCTGGCCCGCCTGAAGAAGTTGACCAGGTTGCCGTCGGGGTCGCGGACCAGCAACGACCGGTTGCCCCACGGCATCGTGGTGGGTTCCTGGACGACCTCGACGCCGGCCAGCTTCGCGTGCACGCCCTCCACGTCGTCGACCTCGAACTCGATGATGACGCTGCGGTTGGCACCCGGCTCGGCCGATCCGGCGGCGAACAACGCCACGGTGCGGGTGCTGCCGATCGCGAGAGTCGCCGACGGGGTCGTGACCTCGGCGAAGTCCTCGCTGGCCCAGGTCGCCCGCACTCCCGTTGCTCGTTCGTAGAAACCGGCGAGGCGGGCGACGTCGGCGGTGATGACGCGGATAGATGCGAAGTCCATGGCTGCACGCTAAGAGCGATACCGGACAGAATCCGCCCGGTATGTGAGCGAGAATTTCGCCATGCCCCGGCCGATCGCACGCGTGCTGTCCTTGTTGGAGCTCCTCCAATCTGGAGGCGTTCGGACGGTCGCGGAGCTCGCCTCGCGGCTCGAGGTGGACGAACGCACCGTGCGCCGGTACGCCGACCACCTGCTCGACCTCGACATACCGGTCGAGTCGGTGCGCGGACGGTACGGCGGCTACCGGCTCGCTCCCGGTTACCGGATGCCGCCGTTGATGCTCAGCGACGACGAGGCGCTGGCGGTGCTGATCGGCCTGGTCACGGGCCTGATGACGGGCACCGCGAGCGGCACGGCGGCCGCGAAGATCCGCCGGGTGCTGCCCGCCCGGCTCGGCGGCAGGCTCGACGCCGTGCTCGGCTCGCTCGTCTTCACCAGCCCGCCCGGTGCGCCGGTCACCCCGGAGGCTTCGGTCCTGCTCGCGCTCGCCGACGCGGTGACGCACCATCGGCCCGTCGCGATCCGGTACACCGCCGCAGACGGCCGGCGCAGTGAACGCACGCTGCACCCGTACGGGCTCGTCGCGCACTCCGGCCGGTGGTACGTGACCGGCGCCGATCCCGCGATCGGCGAGGACCGGACGTTCCGGCTCGACCGCATCGCCGCAGCCAGGACGCTGCCCGGCTCGTTCGACCCACCCGGTGATCTCGATCCGGCGCAGCGGGTCCTGACCGGGCTCGCCACCGCTCCGCACCGGCACGAGGTGACGGTGCGGATCCAGGGGACCGCCGAGCAGATCCGCACCCGGCTGCCCGCGAGCGTCGCTGTGGTGGAGCCTCTCACCGACGGCTGGTCGCGGGTCGAGCTGCGGGTGGAACGGCTCGACTGGCTGCCTGGTGTGCTCGCGTCGCTGGGCCTGCCGTTCGTCGTCGAGCGACCGGACGAGCTGCGCGGTCTCGTCGCGGCGCTCGCCGAGCGACTCCTGAAGTCGGTTGCCCGCGGTGTCGGTGACGACCTGACCTCGCCGTCATGATCGACAGAATCGAGTCCGTGGTCCGCGTGTGACCGGGTCCCTGTACGACCACGCCGTCGTGCTGCACGGGCAGTTCCCCGACAGCCCGTTTTCCCGGGACGGGTCGCCGTATCCGGACGAGGAGCGCTACCGCCGCCCGGACGACCACCGCACCGAGGGCATCGACGTGGCCGCCGCGCTCGACGCGTTGCGGGCGGACTGCAACCGCGTCCGGCCATGACCTGCTAGAACGTCGACGAGGAGGTAGTGGACCACGCCGGGCGGCCGCTGAACGTCATGGTACGACTGCTTCGACACGCTCTCGCACCCCGACGACCCGCGCATGACCGGTCAGGCGCGGGAGAACCGCCAGCTGCTGAAGACGGCGATGGCGCGGGCCGGGTTCCGCAACCTGCCCGAGGAGTGGTGGCACTTCACGCTCACCGGACACGTACTTCGACTTCCCGGTCGCGCGCTGACCTACGCGGTGTCGCCGGGGCGGCGGGTCAGGTTCTGGATCAGGTCCACCACGTTGATCGGCTTCTCCAGGACCCCGGCCCGGTGTTCGCCGCCGAGCACCTCCAGGGTGTGGACGTCGGCCGGGCCGTCCGGCAGCTGCGGCGCCTCGGCCGGCCCCTCCACCGCCAGCTCCCGCATCAGCGGATGTGCCACCTGCAACGTGATGGTGTGCGGCTGGAGCACGTTCTCGAGCACCTCCGCGGACGGCAGCACGCCGTTGCGCACGATGTCGCGGTACGGGCCCACGGTGTCGTCTCGGTCGGGGGCGTCGCCGAACCAGCTGATCAGGTACGTGCGCAGGTAGACCGTCAGGAACCGCGCGACGGCTTCGGGTTCGGTGCGCGTGCGGGGCATCTCGGGCTGGTTGAGCAGGCAGTACAGGTCCGCGCCGAGCGGGAAGTCGGCGTCGCGCAGCCAGAGCACCGGGTCGGTGTCGCCGCCCGCGCTCACCGCGTCCAGGCAGGCGGCGACGAACGCGAGCCGGTTCGCGGTGAGGTTGTGGTCGGCCTTCTCGCGCTGCAGCGTGGCCGTCATCTCGTCCAGCTCACGGCGCAGGGCGGTCACGGTCTCGTGCTCGGCTGCACTGGGGTCGCGCCGCCGCTGCCACGCGATGATGCGGATCAGCAGCCGTTCGCACTCGCGCTGGTGTTCGTACTTGGCGCGCAGCTCCGTCAGCTCGCGCTCGTAGAACAGCAGGCTCGTCTCGTGCGCCTCTCGGTACTCCCGCACCGCCGCCTCGGATCGGCGCCGTGAGTTGTCCTGCTCCTCGGACAACTGCCTGAACAGCATGGCCGCCCGCACGCTGTCGTCGGGCGCCTCGCTGGTGTCCGCGTACGGCGGCGGTGCGTCGCCGGGCACTCGCACAGGCCCGCGGTAGCCGGGCGGCAGGTAGCGCTGCGAGGCCTGCCAGAGCCCGGCCAGGTACGGGTGCGTGGTGTCGTCGCGCCCGCAGCGGGCGTGGACGAACGTGACGAGGTCCCACTCCGCGATCTCCCGCGCGGTGCGGCCGATGCGCCTGCTCATGGCCTTCTTGGCGGCCTCGAACGCGCTGCGGTCCTCGGGGTCGCCCGCGATGCACGCCGGCGCGTCCGGGGCGGCCATGTGGGCGCGCAGGAAGTCGCTCGACGTCGGATGGCTCGCTGTGATGACCGTGACCAGCTCGAACGCCAGCTCGGCCGCGAACGGGTCGAGGCAGGTGTAGTCGCCTACCGAGGTGGGCAGATGGCGTCCACCCCGACGAGTGCCACGCACCATGGGTTCCTCTGCTGGGTGTGCCGGCCGGGGACCGGGAAGACGAAGGAAGAGCCGCACGCGCCGGCGTGCCTTTATGTGGTGGGTCTCCGGCGATTCATTCGTGAACTGTCGCAAGTGTCTCGTTGGGATCTTGTCCCAGGTACAAGTTCCCGCTATCGCCACCTGTTCGAGTGAATAGTCCTGATCGCTGGACAACCTCGGCCCCAAGTTCCGCGCGATGGACAACCGCCACGCGACCAGCCCAGCCGATCAGCTTCGCGCAGTGCCGTGAGCAGCGGTTATCGATGCACGGAGCAAGTCCACGCGAATGGACAACCTGTTCTTCGGCCGCACTGATGACCTGGAATGACCGCCCAGCACTCTCCGCGCGCCGTTCATCGACGGCCATTTCGCGACGTCGTTAACGGCTGATCGGCACTGCGATAGTGGGAGCAGCCCACGCTTCGGCCCGGCACATAAAAGAGCGGCTCCCCGATGGCAGTCGGGGAGCCGCGAAATCGTTGTCCAGACCCGATTTCCGCATCAGGAGAGAATCAACGTGCGAAGTGTAGACCTCCCGCAGCAGGTCCAGTCCCGGCATCGGCGGGACCAGGCGAGCCCCGGCTGCCTGCGCGGGCTGCTGTCCGTACCCGGCCTGTTCGCGCGGCTGGCGATCGGGCGGGTTCGGTCAGGGCCTGCGGCCGTGGAAGGTGCGGCGCAGGTCGCTCACCCACGCCTCCGGGTTCTCCCACGGGATGAAGTGGCCGCCGCGCTCGTGCGCGTTCACGTTGACGTGGTTGAACCAGCCGGCCAACGGTCCGGTCTTGAACGCCTGGACGCGCTCGTCGGCGGTGTGGACACCGGGCGGGTTCTCGTAGGTGACGAAGGTGAGGCCGACCGGGGCCTGCACGACCGGTGTGCGGTCGTGGGCGGGCGTCCAGGGGTAGCGGTTGGCGTTGGCGTAGTACCGCATCGACGTGGCGATCGAGTTGGTCGCCCAGTAGATCGTCGCGTGCGTGAGCAGATCGTCCTTGGTGAAGACGGACTCGACGTCGCCGCCGTTGTCGCTCCAGGAGTTCCAGCGCTCCAGCAGCCATGCGAGCAGTCCTGCCGGTGAGTCGCTCAGGCCGTGGGCGAGGGTGGCTCCGTCGAGCACGTGCACGGCGAGGTGCGGTGCCCAGCGGTGGTCGAGCTCGATGGTGCGGGCGCGGGCGGGTTGCTCGTCGGGCAGGGGGCGGTTGCGGGCGAAGTCCCAGGCGCGGTCGCCGTTGAAGAAGCTGAGCGGCAGGCCTGAGCCGATGTGGATCCCGTACAGCGAGTCGGCGTACTTGTGGCCGAGCTGGCTGGACACGATCCCGCCGATGTCGCAGCCCCCGGCGGCGTACTTCTCGTAGCCGAGGGTCTCGGTCATCAGGGTGTGCCAGAGATCGGCGACCTTCCAGAAGTTGACGTCCGGGAAGCCGGTGAGCGGGCCGGGAAAACCGAAGCCCGGCAGCGACGGCACGATGACGTCGAACGCGTCGGCGGGGTCGCCACCGGACGCGGCCGGATCGGCGAGCGGGTCGATCACCTTCGACCAGTGCCAGAACGTCCACGGCCAGCCGTGGGTGAGGATCAACGGGATCGGGCGCGGACCGCGGCCGGGCTTGCGCATGAAGTGCACGGGAACGCCGGCGACGGTCACCTCGTAGTGCTCGTAGGCGTTGATGGCGGCTTCGGCCTTGCGCCAGTCGAAGCCGCCCCGCCAGTAGCTGACCAGGTCGCGCAGGTAGGCGGCGGGAACGCCGTAGGACCAGTCCTCGTTGCCCTCGTCCAGCGGCGGACGGGTCGACGCGAGCCGGGCGCGCAGGTCGTCGAGGACGTCGTCGGACACGTGGATCGGACCGGGTTCGAGTGAATTGATCACGCTTTCGACGATAGGGCGCCTTCCCGCCCGCGTGGCCGGGTCAGCAGCCTGGACAGCACGATCGCGCTCTCGGTCCGTTCGACGGGTGCGGTCGAGCGGACGCGCTGGATGGCCTGTTCCAGGTGCGGGATGTCCCTGGCGAGCATGTAGAGCATCGCGTCGGCGGCGCCGGAGACGGTGCAGGCCTCGACGACCTCGGGGATGTCCTCCAGCGCCTTGCCCAGCTCGGCCGGGGTGGGGTTGCCCGCGCAGTAGACCTCGACGAACGCCTCGGTGTGCCAGGCCATCGCCTGCGGATCCACGAGCGCGCTGAAACCGCGGATCGCACCGGTGGCCACCAGACGGTCGAGCCGTCTCTTCGCGGCGGACGGCGACAGCCCGGCCGCCTTGCCGATCTCGGCGTAGGTGGCGCGGGCGTTGCGCAGCACGCACCGGATGATCGCCTGGTCGATGTCGTCCATGCCCTGAGCATCCGGTCTGGCACAAAAAATTGCCATGCCACCGTGATCTTTGCAAAGAAACCGCTGCTAGATGCCGGTTTCGACGATTGTTTGCACGACTCGGCGAACCTACTGTCCGGCTGGTGACCATCAACGATGTCGAGGCGGCGGCGCTGGCCGCGGTGGACGAGGCCGCGATCGGCCGGCTCCTGCTGGATCTGCTCGCGGTGCCGAGCGTGACGGGCAGCGCCGCGGAGTCCGAACTGCAGCACGTGCTGGCCGGACACCTGGAACGCATGGACCTGGACGTCGATCTCTGGTCGATGGACCTGCCCGAACTCCGCGCGCACCACGACTTCCCCGGCGGCGAGGCGCCGCGCACGGAGGCATGGGGGCTGGTGGGCAACACGCGCTCAAAGGGTGACGGGCCGACGTTGATCCTGCAGGGACACGTCGATGTCGTTCCGCCCGGCGACCTGGCGCAGTGGCAGGGCGATCCCTTCCGCCCGCGCGTCGAGGGAGACGTCGTCCATGCCCGCGGAGCGTGCGACATGAAGGCCGGTGTGGTGGCGATCCTCGCCGCGCTGGCCGCGATCCGCGCGACTCAGGCGACGCTGCGGGGCCAGGTGTCCGTGCACTTCGTCGTCAGCGAGGAGGACGGCGGGCTCGGGGCGTTCGGCACTCTGCAGCGCGGCCACACCGGTGACGCCTGCATCATCACCGAACCGACCAGCGGCGCGCTCATGATCGCCAACGGCGGTGCCCTCACCTTCCGCATCGAGGTCCCCGGCCAGGCCACGCACGGCAGCACGCGGTACGCCGGGGTCAGCGCCATCGACGCCTACCTGCCGATCCACGCCGCGCTCGCCCGGCTGGAAACCCGCCGCAACGCCGGCGCCGATCCGCTCATGGCCGCCTACCCCGTTCCGTACCCGCTGTCGGTCGGCACGCTGCAGGCCGGTGACTGGGCGAGCAGCGTGCCGGATCTGCTGGTGGCCGAGGGGCGACTGGGCGTGGCGCTGGGGGAGGAGCCCGCCCGGGCACGCGCGGAACTCGAGGCGTGCGTGGCCGAGGCCTGCGCGTCGGACCCGTGGCTGCGGGCCCACCCCGCCGTCGTGACGTGGCCCGGTGGCCAGTTCGCCAGCGGCCGGTTACCGGCAGGGCATCCGCTCGCGGCGCTGGTCGGCGACGCGCACGCGGACGTCACCCGGACTTCGCGTCCCGCCGAGCAAGGCGCGCCGTACGGCAGTGACCTGCGCCTGTACGCGGGAGCCGGGATCCCCACCCTGCAGTACGGGCCCGGTGACGTGCGGCTCGCGCACGGTCCGCAGGAGCAGGTCTCCGTCAGCGAAGTCGTCACCGTCACCCAGGCCCTCGTGCTGGCCACCCTGCGGACGGTCTACCCGACGCCCTGATCTCAGGCGAAACGGTCGGTGGCGGCGATGATCGCCGCGGCCATGCTGCCACCGCCGTGACCGGTGTCGTCGAGGACCACGAGCTCGCTCCCGGGCCAGGCCCGGTGCAGTGCCCACGCCGTGCCGAGTGGACCGCTGACGTCGTAACGCCCGTGGATCAACACGCCGGGAATCCCGTGCAGCCGCCCGATGTTGCGCAGCAGCTGCCTCTCTTCCAGGAAGCAGCCGTGGGACCAGTAGTGGGTCACCAGGCGGGCGAAGGCCAGCTGGAACTCCGGCTCGGCGACCGACAGGAACGGCTCGGCGTCGGGAGCCAGCGACATGTGCGTGTCCTCCCACAGGCACCACTCGTGTGCGGCCTTGGCGCGGACCTCGGGGTCGGGATCGTGGAGCAGCCGGCTGTAGGCGGCCGCCAGGTCGCCGTCGCGTTCGGCGGAGGGCACGACGTCGCGGAACCGTTCCCACTCGCGCGGGAAGACGCGGCCCATGTCACGGGTGATCCACTCGGTGTCGCGGCGGTCGCCGTCGGTCACGGCCGCGAGCACCAGTTCGGTCACCCGCTGCGGGTGTGCCTGCGCGTAGGCGAGAGCCAGGGTGACGCCCCACGAGCCACCCTCGACCAGCCAGCGCTCGATGCCCAGGAGGACCCGCAGCGCCTCGATGTCGGCGATGAGGTGCTGGGTGGTGTTCGCCGACAGGTTGACGACGGGGTCGGTCGCGGAAGGGGTGCTGCGCCCGGCGTTGCGCTGGTCGAACAGGACCACGCGGTAGCGGTCCGGGTCGAACAGGCCCCGCATCCTCGGCGAGCTTCCCGATCCGGGACCGCCGTGCAGCGCGACGGCCGGCTTGCCGTCGGGGTTGCCCGACACCTCCCAGTACAGCGAATGACCGTCGCCGACCTCCAGCATGCCCGACTCGTACGGCTCGCTCAGTGGATAGCGGTGGTCGTCGGATGTGCTCGTCATGCGGCTCATGATCGCGCACCGGTTCCCGGCGCGGACGAGGTTGCACACTGCGACGCGCACTGAGGGTGTCAGCGCCCTGCTGCCCGGTGGCCTTGGTCCTGACGACGAGGAGCACTGCGCACCTGCCCGCCGCCGGATTGCCGGTGAAGAGTGAGCCGTGGAAGGAGGTGAGATCGATGAGGCTCGGAGTGAAGGACGTTGTCGCGACAGTTCTCGTCGCGCTCATCGCGATTCCGTACATCGGCTACTTGGTCAACGGCGAAATGCCGTTCGTCAAGGATCCGAGGGGGATGGCTGCGGTCGGGCTCGTGCTCGGCGTCGTGGCCTTCCTCGTGGTGCGGTGGGGAGACGCGCTCGACCGTTTCGGCGTGGCCGAGATGGGGCTGGCGGTTCTGGTGCTGGTGTTGGGCGTTGTCACCCTGTTCCTGGCCGAGACCGCGGCCGCGGAGGTTCTGCTGGCGGTGTTCATGGGATCGATCTTGTTGATGCTGATGGTCGAGCTCGCTGACCACGCCGGTGTCTTCCGGGGTGCGGTGTCGCACCGGTAGTCACCAACTGGTGCCGCACTCCGCAGTGCGCTGCGGAGTGCGGCACCAGTCGTGCGTGTCCGTTGCTGATCACACGCGCCCGCCCAACGGAACTCCAAGCTTCCTGATCCTGACCGCCGATAATGTTCACTTATCGGCGGTCAGGAATTTGGCGCCCAATTGAGTAGCGTTGCGTTGGATAACGTTGGCGCACACGTAATTCTGCTACGATATCGCCGTGGAGACGAGCTGTAACTTCCCCGGCTGCGAGCGGCCGGTTTTCCGAGGTGGCGGGCCTGGCAGGCCCTCGGAGTACTGCGATCTGCCCGAGCACACGCGCTGGCGGGCGTGGAGGGAGCGGCAGCGGCTGGCGGAAACCCCCGAGCAAAACCTGGAGGTCGTCACCGTGACGAATCTCCCGAGGGTCTCCGGTACCGCCAAGATCAGGGCTGAAGAGCTCCTCGACCGGTTCCGGGTGCTGTCGGAACAGATGACGCAGACCCTCGGACGGGCCGTCGGCGAGTTGAACGCGATGGCGGACCCGAGCGTCGCCGAGAGCCTGGTCCAGGCCGCCGAGGCCGAGGCGGCGCGACGGGTCGCGGAGGCGCAGGCGGAACTGGCTTCCGCCGAACAACGCCGGCACGAGGCCGAGCGGGCCCGCAAGGCCGCCGAGGAGACCACCGAGCAGGCGGTGCGGGCGGCGGAAGAAGCCGACGATGCCGTCGACACGGCGGTGACGGAACGGGACGAGGCCCGGCAGGCCGCACGCGACGCCGCCGCGAAGGCCGAAGCGGAGATCGCCGAGGCCAGAGTGCAGGCGGCGGCGCTGATCGAGGAGATCCGGGCCGAGGCGGAGCAGACCAAGGCCGACGCCGTGAAGCACGCCGAGCAGGCGCGGCGGCAAGCGGCCAAGGAGATCGAACAGGCGCGCGCCGAAGCTCAGGCGGAGATCGCGCGCGCCCGTGCTGAGGCACAGGTCGAGGTGGAACGTGCTCGCGCCGAGGCGCAGGCTGCGGTTGAGCGTGCCGAGGCCGAAGCTGCCGCCTTGAAGCAGGCCACTGAGCAGGCGCGCGCGGAGGCGGCGGAGACCGTGAGCCGGGCCGCGAAGGCTCGTGATCTGGCGGTGGTGCGGGCGGAACGCGCTGAGCAGGCCGCCGCGGACGCACGGGCCGAGCTGGAGCGCTCACGCGGCGAGTTCGAGACGCGGTTCGCGCAGGTCAGGCAGGAAAGTGCCGAGCAGGTGGCGGCGGTGCGTCAGACGCTCGCGGTCGTGGAGGACGCGCGGGCTCAGACGTTGACCAGGGCCGAGCGTGCCGAGCGTCAGCTGGACGAGGCGGCGGAGGAGCTTCGGGCGGCGCGGCGGGCGAAGACCTCGTCCTGAGAGGCGGCCATCTCGCGCAGCGCGGACTTGCGTTCGCGCTGCGTCAGCCGGTCCAGGTAGAGCCTGCCGTAGAGGTGGTCGGTCTCGTGCTGCAGGCAGCGGGCGAAGTAGCCCCGGCCCTCGACGACGATGGGATTGCCGTCCTTGTCCTGGCCGCGCACGACGGCGCGGTCGGGACGGGCCACCACGCGGTACGGGCCCGGCACGGACAGGCAGCCTTCCGGTTCTTCGAGGAGCGTGCGCTGCCCGGCGGGCAGGTCGTCGAGCACGGGGGTTGAGGATGTGGCCGGTGTGGCGGGTGCCCCACTCGTCGCTCATGTCCCACACGAACAGCTGCAGGTCGACGCCGACCTGGTTCGCGGCGATGGCGGCGCCTTCGGCGACGTGGTTCGTGGCGAACATGTCGTCGATGAGCCGGGTGAGTTCCGGCGTGCCGAACTCGGTGGCCTCGCGGCAGCGGCGGGTCAGGATCTCTTCGCCCACGACGGTGACGCGGCGTGGGGTGCCTCGATCGGACATACTTTGCAAAGTAGCAGTGTTTGCAAAGTTGGCGGTAGGGTGCCGTCCATGTCTCGACCGCCGCTTCCTGACCATCCCGTGCGCATCGCGTTGCTGGACCTGCTGGCCGAGCACGGCACGCTGACCTCCACCCAGGCCGCCGCACGGCTCGGGCAGAGTTCGGGGCTGTGCTCGTTCCACCTGCGCCGGCTCGCCGAGCTGGGCCTGATCGAGGAGGCGCCGCACCAGGGTGGCAAGGCCCGTCCGTGGCAGCTGCGCTGGGAGACCGAGGACGCGCCGGCGACGGACGACTCGTTCAGCGCGCTCATCCACGTGACACCCGACGAGATGGCGGAGATCGGCGCGTCGATCCGGCGGTTGCTGTTCCGCTACCGCGACCGGGGCACGCGACCCACGAACGCGGTGGCCGTCACGGCGGAGATCCGGTTGCTCAACGGCGACCCAGTAGGCTGATCCGCGATGGACGAACTGAAAGGCGACTGCGCCAACTGTTTCGGGTTGTGCTGTGTCGCGCTGCCGTTCGCGAGGTCGGCCGACTTCGCGGCCACCAAAGACGCGGGCACGCCCTGCCGGAACCTGCTCGCTGATCACCGGTGCGGCATCCACGACAAGCTGCGGCAGAAGGGCTATTCCGGCTGCACGGTCTACGACTGCTTCGGCGCGGGTCAGCGGGTGTCGCAGACGGTGTTCGCGGGCGTCGACTGGCGCACCGCCGAGCGGCAGAAGATGTTCGCGGTCTTCCCAGTCGTCCGGCAGCTGCACGAACTGCTCTGGTACCTCGCCGAGGCGGGCCGCCTCGACCCGCACGACGACCTCGCGCAGGCCTTCGCCGAGGTGGAGCAGCACACGGTCGCCTCGCCGGACGCCATCCTGGCGCTCGACGTCGCGGAGATCCGGGCGAAGGTGAACGTCCTGCTGCTGCGCACGAGCGAACGGCTGCGGACCAGCGCGAAGTCGTACCGGGGTGCGGACCTGATCGGCGCACGGCTGCGCAACAAGAACCTGAGCAACGCGGATTTCCGCGGTGCCTACCTGATCGGCGCGGACCTCACGAACTCCGACCTGTCACGGGCGGACATGATCGGTGCCGACCTGCGGGGTGCGGAGTTGTCAGGCGCGGACCTGAGCACGTGCCTGTTCCTGACGCAGCCGCAGGCCAACGCCGCGCGGGGCAACGCGAAGACGAAACTGCCCGCCGCGCTGTCGCGGCCCGCGCACTGGACGGCCGAGCCCGCCAGGCGCCGCTGACCTCTTCTACGGCATCGCCAAGGCCACTACCAGCGGTTTCCGTTTGACTGAATTTTCAGTCAGGGATACCTTGGCGGCATGAACAGGCGCAACTTCGTGCAGTCGGTGGCAACGGCCGTCAGCGGTCTGCTCGCCGGCTGCCGAGGCGACACCCGATCGTGGGTGATGCCCGAGGAGGGGCGGCTGCATCGCCGCACGTGGATGGCGTTCGCTGCCGGCGAGCGGATCTGGGGCCGTGATCTGCTGCCCCGGGTACGGCGGGACCAGGCGACGATCGCGACCACGATCGCCCGGTTCGAGCCGGTGTCGATGCTGGTGCGGGCCGGGGACCTGGAACTGGCACGGTCGCTGATGCCGGGTGTCGAGCTGGTGACCGCGGAGATCGACGACCTGTGGATGCGTGACACCGGGCCGGTGTTCGTGCGCGGTGGCGGGGCGGTCGACTTCAACTTCAACGGCTGGGGCGGCAAGCAGGAGCACCGGCGGGACGCGAAGGTCGCCGGGTTCGTCGCTGGTCGGGCCGGTGCCGAGCGGGTTCGCACGGCCCTGGTGCTGGAGGGTGGTGCGCTGGAGGTCGACGGTGAAGGCACGGCGATCATCACCGAGAGCTGCGTGCTCAACGGCAACCGCAACCCGGGCTGGCAGAAGAGCGACGTCGAGCAGGAGCTCGCGCACCTGCTCGGGATCAGGAAGGTGATCTGGCTGCCGGGCATCGCCGGACGCGACATCACCGATGGTCACACCGACTTCTACGCGCGCTTCGCCGGTCCCGGTGTGGTGGTGGCGGGGCTCGACAACGACCCCGAGTCGTTCGACTACGACGTGACGCGCCGCCACCTGGAGATCCTGCGGTCGGCGACCGATGCCGCGGGCAGGCCGCTGCGGGTCGAGGTGGTGGAGGCCCCGGAGACGGTGCGGGTGCGTGACGAGGACTTCGCGGCTGGGTACATCAACTTCTACGTGTGCAACGGTGCGGTGTTCGGGCCGGAGTTCGGTGACCGGCGGGCCGACGCCGCGGCGAAGGCGACGATGGAGCGGCTGTTCCCCGGACGTGCGGTGGTGCAGATCAACATCGACGCCGTCGCGTCGGGCGGTGGCGGCATCCACTGCACCACCCAGCAAGAACCGAAGTGAGGGCGTTGTGTCGGAACGCAGGACCCAGATGCTCGAGGCCGCGGTGCGCGTGATCGCGCAGGACGGTGTGCGCGGGCTACGCGTCGAGAAGCTCGCGGCCGAGGCCGGGGTGTCGACGGCGTTGATCTATTACCACTTCAAGGACCGCGCCGGGATCCTGCGCGCCGCGCTGGAACACGTGAACCACCGGGCGCAGTCCTACACCGTCGACGTGGAGTCCAGCGATCCGCGCGCGAGGGTCGAGCAGATGCTTCTCGGCGAGCTGCAGGACACCGCGTTCGTGCGGGAGACGAGCATCGCGTGGGGTGAGCTGCGGGCCAGCGCGGCGTTCGACGAGGACCTGCGCGCGACGTTGCGCACAGCGACCGAGGCGTGGAACGCCGACGTGGAAACGCTTGTGCGCCAGGCGAATCCGGAGGTCGACGCGGCGGCGGCCGCCGAACGGCTCACCGCGCTCGTCGAGGGTGTGAGCGAGCGCTGGCACAGCGGCTCGCTGACCCTGCAACGAGCGCGTGAGCTGCTGGCCGGCGCCATCGCCCGTGAGCTGGCCTAGACCGACAGCCGCTGCTGGGCGACGGCGCGCGCGAAGCCCTCGACGTTGTCGATCATGATGTTGTGGCCGGTGTTCGGCACGGAGACGAGCTGCACGCCGGATGCGGCGAGTTCGCGGCCGCCGCTGGGCGGTGCGTCCTCGGGGTGCAGGAAGACGCGCGGGATCTCCAGTTCCAGCAACAGCTTGCGCATCGTGGGTGACGTGCCGCGGACGAGGTCGACGGCGCTGCGGTAGAGGGCTTCGCGGCCGGCCATGCGCATGGTGGCGGCCCAGTGCGGGCCGACGTCGCGCAGCACGCGGTCGAAGCCGTGGCTCAGGAAGTCCGCCTCGCCGTAGGCGGCGATGCCCCGGCTGCCGGGTGCGCCGAGTGCGGGCGTGGCGGGGTCGACGTGGGGGTCGACGAGCACGAGTGAGCGCACCATCTCGGGGTGGCGTGCGGCGAGCACGATGGCGACGGCGCCGCCCATGCTGTGGCCGATGATCTCGCTGCGGCGCAGCCCGATCTTCGCGAGCGCGACGGCGAGGGCGTCCGCGTGGCCTTCCAGCGAGTAGGCGAAGCCGGCGGGGCGGTCGCTGATGCCGAAGCCGAGCATGTCCATCATGAGGCTGCGGCGCCCGGCGAGCAGCGGGTGCGCGACGGCCTCGGCGTAGTAGGGAGCCGACGAGGCGCCCAGTCCGTGCAGGTAGACGCGTGCCGGTGTGGCACCCGGCACTTCGACCCAGCGGATCCGGACCCCAGGTCTGATCTCGACGGCGCGCATGTCTCTCCCGGCGGTTAATCGGTTTCCGGACCCTACCCCGCGCTCAGACGGGCCGAGAGCGGTTTCGAGAGTCCGTTCTCATCTAGTCGACGAGCCGCGCGGACACCACTGCGAACAGCAGCGTCACGGCGGCGAAAACGAAGGTGTAGCTGAATCCTATGGCGGCGTGCAGGGGCCGTGATCGCGCTCCCTCGCACAGGTGCAGCTGCCAGTACCCGGCGCCGAGGCCGAAGATCAGCCAGGGCACCACGACGAGTGCCGGCGCGGGCCCGTCCAGCAGGCCGCTGACCACGAACGGCGTGCTCGCGGTGATCACGCCGGTGGCGACGGCCGTCGGCCAGGGATGCCCGGCCGGTTCGCCGGACACGCGTCCGGCGGCGACCGCGACCACGGCCGCGAGCAGTGCGGCGGTGATCGGAACGGCGGGCAGCCAGGCGTCGTGGGAACCGGTGACGGGCACGAGGACGACCGCGATCAGGAGCACGGCGGCGGTCGGTGTCAGCGGCAGCACCCAGGCACGGCGGAGGGGCACCGCGTGATGTTCGTCCTTCGCGGCGCCGACCGACAGCGACCGAACGGCGGCTTTTGGAAGGTCTAGACGCCCAGGGCGGCGCGTGCGGCCGTCACGGTGGCCGCGCGCAGCTCCTCGACGGGGGTGTCGGGGAACTGCATGGTGCAGTCCTGCATGCCGCCGAACGCGAGCACCGCGCGTGCCTGCTGCTCCAGCGTCGCCTCGGGGCCGAACACGAGCCGGGTCAGGCGGGCGCGCCAGGACAGCACGACGTCGATCAGGCCGAGCTCGGCGAGCGTGGTCAGCTCGGTGAGCAGCAGCATCATGTCCTTGCGGTGGCGGTGGTGGAAGTCGAAGAAGCCCTCGATCAGCTCGACCGGCTGCACCTCGTGGCGTTCCTCCATGCGCGTGAGGAACCCTTCGCCGTCGTCGAGCAGCGGGGTGACGATGCTGCGGACGAGGTCCTCGCGTGAGGCGAAGTGGTAGTAGAGCGCGGGTTTGGTGATGCCGAGGCGGTCGGCGATCTCCTGCAGGCTGGTCTGCTGCACGCCCTGATGTGCGAACAGCTCCCGGGCGGTCTGCAGGATCCGCTGCTTGGTGTCGCTCTGTCGTGCCACGGGCGGAATCTTACTTAACAGTCGGTAAGTCGCGGTGCTAGAGTCGGCCGCAGGACTTACCGACCGTTAAGTAAGGGGCTGTGACGTGCGGATACTCGTTTCCGGGGCCAGCATCGCCGGTCCGGTGCTCGCCTACTGGCTGACGCGGCACGGGCACGAGGTGACGGTGGTCGAGCGGTCGCCGGTGCTGCGCAAGACCGGCGGGCACGCGGTCGACCTGTTCAAGCCGGCCATGGACATCTCCGAACGCATGGGCGTGCTGCCGCGCATCGAGGCGCTGGCGACCGGGACCACGCGGTTGACGTACCTGCGGGAGGGCACGCGCAAGCCGATCAGCGCCGACGTGACGAAGTTGTTCGCGGCCGCGTCGGACCGGCATGTCGAGGTCATGCGCGACGATCTGAGCGAGATCTACTACGACGCCACGCGCGCGGACGTGGAGTACGTGTTCGGCGACTCGATCGCGTCCATCGGTGACGAGGTGGGCTTCGAGGTCGGTGCGCCGAGGCGGTTCGACCTGGTCATCGGTGCGGACGGGCTGCATTCGAACGTGCGGCGGCTCGTGTTCGGCGAGGTCGGCAAGACGTTCGTGGGTGCGTATCTGGCGGTGTTGTCCGTGCCGCGGGATTTGGGTGTGCCGGGCGAGATGACCGGCCACATCGGGCCTGGCCGTACCGCGGCGGTGTACGGCGCACGGCACCTGGACGACGCACGAGCGGTGTTCCTGTTCCGCTCGCCCGAGCTCTCCTATCACCACCGGGACACCGCACGGCAGAAGGAACTGCTGCGGGAGGCGTTCGCGGCGATGCACGGCGAGGTCGACTCGTGGCTGGAGCACTTGGACGGCGACGGCGCGTTCTACTTCGACTCGATCACCCAGCTCCGCGAGGACACGTGGTCACGCGGGCGGGTGGCGCTGGTCGGGGACGCGGCCTACTGCCCCGGCCCGGCGATCGGCGGCAGCACGAGCCTCGCGGTGCTGGGGGCGTACGTGCTGGCAGGCGAGTTGTCCACGGGCGCGGACCATCAAGCGGCGTTCGCGCGGTACGAGGACGAGATGCGCGACATCGTGCATATGAGCAGGGCGTTCGCGCTCGGCACGGCCAAGACGTTGATCCCGTCCACCCGGCTGGGTGTGTCGGGGCTCGTGAGAGGCGCGCAGCTGCTGACGTCGTTGCCGTCGTGGCTGATACGGCCGCTGGCCAAGCTCAACTCGAAGGGCGTGCGAATGCACGACTCGATGCGCGTCGAGGACTACGAGTGTCAGGGCGCCGCGACCGCGGCGCCCTGACACTCAGCCGGTCAGAACTGCAGGCTCCACTTGTCGAGGAACCCGGTGTCCTGGTTGGCGTTGTCGTTCACCCTCAGCTGCCAGGTGCCGTTGGCGACCTCGCTGGAGGCGTTGACGGTGTAGGTGGTGTTGATGTTGTCCGTGCCGCCGCCGGAGCGGTTGTGCAGGACGTAGACGGTGCCGTCCGGCGCCACCAGGTCCACCTTCAGGTCACCCTGGTAGGTGTGCTTGATGTCCACGGCGACCTTGAGGGTCGACGGGGCGTTGCCGGTCACACCGGACACCGTGATCGGGGAGTTGATCGTGGTGTTGTCCCTGATCTGGAAGTCCGCGGCGTTCTCGAAGAACTTGCCACCGGGGTCCGGCGGGGTCACGCCGCAGTACTGCTGTTCCTTGCCGATGGCCTCGTACGGGCAGTCGGCGCGTTCCAGCAGCTGCAGCACCGCCTCCTTGTTGCGGGCGGTCTGCGCCGGGATCACCTCGTCGGGCGGGTAGAAGCCGCCACCGCCGGCACTGCCGGGGTACATCTCGAAGGTGTAGGCGAAGATGCCCTGCGTGCCCCACAGCCAGTCGGGGATCGACCCGTCGGTGATGTAGAGGTCGCTGGACTGCTCGGGCGTGTAGTTGTTGGTGGCCGCCATCTGCTGGCCGATGGTGGCGAACGTGTCGCGCTGGTCCTGCGTCAGGCCCGGTGCGACGTCGTCGTAGGTCCAGCCCCACGGCCACAGGATGAGCTCGCTGTAGGTGTGGAAGTCGATGGACGCGCCGATCTGCTGCTTGCCACCGACGTTGCGGCTGCGCACGAAGTCGGCCACGACCTTCACCTCGGGCGCGGACTCCGCGCTCGGCCCGCGGTAGGTGTCGGAACCGGTGCTGCCGCTGGAACCGCCGCAGCAGCCCCACTTGTAGGCCCAGTTGCGGTTGAGGTCGGTGCCGACGTTGGCCGAACCGGCGTTGGGCTGCCGGTTCTTGCGCCACGACCGGTAGCTGCCGGTCGCGATGTCGTACTCGCCACCGTCGGGGTTGACGTCCGGGATGATCCAGATCTCGCGGGTGTCCACGAGGCCCTTGATGCGCGCGTCGCTCGCGTACTGGGTCGTGAACTGGTTGATCAGGTACAGCGCCATCTCGACGGTGAGGTGCTCACGGGCGTGCTGGTGGTGCGTGAACAGCACCTCCGGCTCGTTCTCGTCGGCACCGACGTTGTCGCTGATCTTGAGGGCGACGATGTCGCGGTTCTCGTAGGACTTGCCGATGACCTGCTTGCTGATCAGGTTCGGGTACGCCGCGACCGCGTTGTTGATCGCCGTCGTCATCTCGGCGTAGTTGTGGTAGTTCGAGTCGGCCGCGGGGAAGTCGAACGGGCCGATGGCCGAGTTCGCCTCCATCCGCCTGGGCAGCTCGGTGACCTCGAACCCCTGTGCCTTCAGGTTCTTGGCCTCACGCGCCGTCGCGGTGATCACGACGATGCCGTGCTCCTCGATCGAGTCGATCGCGGCACCGGACTTGGCGAGCTTGGTGCGCTGTTCCACCGTGCGCACGTTGCTGACCTGGTAGTTCGTCGACAGCTCCTCGGCGCCGGGGGCCGCGCCGGTGGGCACGCCTCCCATGGCGAACACGACGCTCGCGGCGACGGTGACCCCGATCAGGGGTCTGAGATGGCTCTTTCGCATGCAGGGCAACCCTTTCGAACCACGGCAGGGACATGGCTTCCGCAATGTGTAGTCCGTGTGAAGGCTCACTGTCATCCCGCCATACGTATGGGGTTACCTGGTGGGATGACGCGTTACGACGTTGTGGAGGCCACCTCGTACCGGGTGGCCCGCGAGATTTCGCTCGAGGGGTTGTCGTCGTGGCGGGACGCGGTGGCGCCGTATTTCCTGCCGGGACGCACGGTGCTGGACCTGGGCGCGGGCACGGGACTGTTCGTGCGGGCGTTCGGGACGTGGTTTCCGGAGGTGTCCGTGGTGGCGGTGGAACCGTCCGCGGACATGAGGCGGGCGTCGGGGTTGCCGATGCTCACCGGGGACGCCGGCGCGGTCCCGCTGCCGGATTCGTCGGTGGACGTGGTGTGGATGTCGACGGTGGTGCACCACGTCCGCGACCTGGCCGCCGCCGGGGCGGAGTTGCGGCGGGTGCTGCGGCCGGGCGGTGTGGTGGTGCTGCGGTCGTTGTTCCGCGAGCGGCACGGCGGGATCGGGTTGTTCCGGTTCTTCCCCGAGGCCGCGCGGGCGCTGTCCGGGTTCCCGACGGTCGCCGAGGTGGCCGACGGCATGGGGTTCGCGGTGCAGCGGCTGGAGGCGGTGCCCCAGGTGACGGCGTCGTCGTTGGCGGACAAGGCGTCGACGCTGCGGCAGGAGGCGGACACGCTGCTGCGTTCGCTGTCGGCCGAGGAGTTCACTGCGGGCCGGGAGCGGTTGCTGGCGGCGGCCGCGGCCGAGTCCGGGCCGGTGGTGGACCACCTGGATCTGCTGGTCCTCAGAACTGTCGGTGCCGTCTGAGACGCTGCTGCGTGTGGACGAGAAGACGCTGCTGCACCGGTATCTGAACGAGGCGCGCGAGGCGTTGCTGTGGAAGCTCGAGGGGCTGTCGGAGTACGACGTGCGCCGCCCGTTGACGCCGACGGGCACGAACCTGCTGGGGCTGGTGAAGCACGCGGCCGGGGTGGAGCTCAACTACTTCGGCCGCGTGTTCGACCGGCCGTTCCCCGACCCTCCGCTGTGGTCGACCGCGGACGCCTTACCGGCCTCGGACATGTACGCCTGGCCTGAGGAGACGCGGGGGTCGGTCGTCGGCTTCTACGGGCGTGTGCGCGCGTATGCCGACGAGACGATCGCGGCGTTGGCGGTGGACGCGCCGGGGGTGGTGCCGTGGTGGTCGGAGAGCCGTCGGGCCGTGACGTTGCGGGAGGTGCTGCTGGACGTGATCGTCGAGCTGCACCGCCACGCCGGGCACGCGGACGTGGTGCGGGAGCTGGTCGACGGCGCGGTGGGCATGCAGGACGGCAACACGAACATGCCGGCGGTGGACGGGGCCTGGTGGAGTGCGCACCGCGCCCGGTTGGAGAAAATCGCCGCCGCGGCCGACCCGGCTCTGCGAGGGTGAGGGCCATGGCCTCTGATCCCAAAGCCGACCTGCACCGCTACCTGAAGGTCGCCCGCGAGTCCTTCCTGTGGAAGCTCGAGGGCCTGTCGGAGTACGACGTGCGCCGCCCGTTGACGCCGACGGGCACGAACCTGCTGGGTCTGGCCAAGCACCTGGCCGGTGTCGAGGCGGGCTACTTCGGTGACTGCCTGGGCCGCCCGTTCCCCGAGAAGCTGCCCTTCGACGTGGACGCCGACCCGAACTCGGACATGTTCGCCACCGCGGACGAGTCGCGTGAGGACGTGCTGGGGCTGTTCGCGCGGGCGACGGCGTTCGCCGACACCAGCATCGAGGAGCTGCCGCTGGACGCGCCCGGTGTGGTGCCGTGGTGGTCCGAAGAGCGCAAGTACGTGACGCTGCACCTGCTGCTGGTCCACGAGATCGCCGAGGTGAACCGGCACGCCGGGCACGCGGACATCCTGCGCGAGGGGCTCGACGGGGCGGCCGGGCTGCGCGCGGGCAACTCGAACCTGCCGCAGCAGGACTGGCGGGCGCACTGGGACCGGGTGGAACTGGAGGCGCGCAAGGCATCAGGCCAGGCATGACCGCACGGCCACGCTCAGCACCTGGGAATGTGGCTGACAGGGTCCGCGAGGCGATCAATACTGCTGAGCATGGGTAAGGAATACGAGCGGATCGAGCCGCGGCTGTGGGAGTTCATCGAGAACCAGAAGGTGTTCTTCGTGGCCACCGCCCCGCTGGCGGGTGACGGGCACGTCAACCTGTCGCCCAAGGGCCGGCAGGGCACGCTGCGGATCCTCGACGACCGCACGGTGGCCTACCTGGACTTCGGTGGCAGCCACGCCGAGACGATCGCGCATCTGCGGGAGAACGGGCGCATCACGCTGATGTGGTGTGCGTTCGAGGGCCCGCCGAACATCGTGCGCGTGCACGGCCGGGGTGAGCCGGTGTTCCGCGACGATCCGCGCTTCGCCGAGCTGGTGGCGGGCTTCGGGGAGGCGGACGGGCCGGCGTTGCGGGCGGTGATCGTCGTGACGGCGGAGCTGATCAGCGACACGTGCGGGTTCGCCGTGCCGTTCATGGACTACCGCTCGGAGCGGGAGCTGCACGCGGACTACTTCGGCCGCAAGAGCGACGACGAGTTCCGCGAGTACACGAACAAGAAGCCGTACAACATCGCGAGCATCGACGGTCTGCCCGCCATGGAGCTGCCGCTGCCGCCGCGCTGAGAAAGTTCCTTCGGCGCGGATGTCGAGACCGTCGTCACGGCTCCGTCCCCAGGGCGTGACGATGATGACGCAGAGCGAGATCACCGAGGTCCTCAACCGCCCGTACAGCAAGGAGCTGCTGCACCGCGACATGCTCAGGATGGC